>JBJTAQ010001023.1:0-2730 GCA_046090945.1 Pirellula sp. | reverse complement strand
GGTTAAAAGCTCTTTAGCTCGATTCCAACCGATCCTTTTGAGTCGAACTTCTTCCTTGTAAAGATCGTATCGAAAGCCTGCTTTGGAAAGTGCGTCTTGCAGGCTAGCCGATTGGCCACCGGTTCGTTTTTGCTGATCGAGCCACGCGGCGGCGATCCCGTAACGACGCAGACTCCAAGACATCTGCGCGGCGATACCGATCGTTGTTTGACCAGCCATGATCAATTTATCGATCCCATCGATCGCCTCTGCAATTTTTCCTTCCGCAACGGCTTCGCTAAGTTTCCAAACGGTTTGTGTCCGCCAGCCACCGACAAGTTCATCGACACGCGCATCGGAGACGGCGCCTTTTGCGTCACTAAAGAGTGCGAGTTTTGCTAGTTCGCAGTCGATCAGCCCGCAAACAAATCCGACACGATCAGCAATCAAGCTTGATTGCTGGTCGGTCAGTTGCAAGCTGTGCTGTCGCTTTCCCCAGTGCTTGATCCAAGCCGTCAAATCCTTGCCTTTGTCTTCAGTGCCGATGATCAGGCCGTGGGCCGAGGCAAGTTTGTAGATCCTTTGATTGGCTGGCAGAGATTGCATCTCCAGCAGCAGAGTGGCTCCCTTGGTGGCTTGTTCAATCCAACGTTCAAGCTGTTCTCGGTGGGACGAAACGAATGAGTCGGCTTTGCGGATGTAGGCAGCCTTGGGGCCATCGGTATCGAACAGGCTTTGGGTCGAGAGTTCGTCGTTGACGTCCCGCCACTTGGCGTCTTCACCCTCGAAACGCGCGACGCTAAGCGGTTCGACGCCCCCGAGTCGAAGGGCATGTTCGATCGATTCTCGGCGTAGGAAGTCGTCCGGGCCGACGGCAACAATCACCGTTGGAAGCTCCACAGAGGCGTCCTGCGAGAGGAAGTCGAAGGAGTGCAGGGTCGATTCGGATTTCGATTTGCCGGTATTTTTCGCAGCCACAAACGGTGATCGTAAAAAAATTCAGGTGAGGGTTGTCAGCAATCTACAATGGTTTCCAGAGTGCTGTAGCGGTTCATTGCAAGTGTGCATCTGAAAATAAAGTCGACATCAAACATGTCGATTGCCCGTTGTGAGTATTGTATGCGCTGTTCCTCAAGCTGCCAGAAGCTTGAGTAGCGTGTGGGGGGGCTCGAAGAATTTATTCTTCGGGCCCTTTTTGTTTGGACTTTTTCAAGGATGGTCGGTGCGATTGAGAATTTGCGTAATTTTAGCCCAGGTTCGATCGGTAGCACCCCGGTGGATTTGGGTCACCGACTCGGCTCGGCGAGCGACCAGAATTCTTGACGGCTCATCGACGAGCATCCGCACAACCCAGGGCTTGAGGTCATTAGGGGTCTCTAGCTGCGTTGCAGCTGCAGCTTCATTGAGAATTTGGACGATGTCGGCGAAATTGCGAGTATTCGGACCGTAGCAGGTTGCGACTCCGTAGGCGCATGGTTCGATCATGTTTTGCCCTCCGCGGGCCCCGAAACTTCCTCCGACGAAGCCCAAGTGTGCCAGCCCCCACCACCATCTTAATTCCCCGACCGAATCGGCCAAAAAAATTCGCCACCGGAGATCAAGCGATTCGGTTGACATGCTTGACCGACGCCCCCAGGCCAGCTCGGTAGCTTGGACCATTTTGGCAACCTCTTCGAATCGTTCGGGATGGCGTGGAACTAAAATTAGTTTCAGATTCGGGAATCGATCGGCAAGTTCGCAAAAAGTATCCAAGCAGAGCTTCTCTTCGGGCGCTTGAGTGCTACCGCAGAGCCAAACGCGTGTAGTTGAGTCATTGAGTCCCAGCTGCTCAGCTCTCGATCGTACTTCGGGGTGTGTTCGGTCTGAATTGGCACCATCGAATTTAATATTTCCTACGGTGTCGATTTTCGTTGGATCAAATCCAAGCCTGATGAATCGATCCCGAATCGTATCGCTTTGGGATCCGACCCAAGCAAGCTTGCGAACGATTCGTTTGCTGATTGGTGCAATCCGAGAGTATCCATGTAGCGATTTTTCGCTAAGTCGTCCGTTGATGACTACGATAGGGATTTGACGCTTTGATGCAATAGTGATCCAGTTGGGCCACAGTTCTAATTCCGCCAGCACAATCAGATTGGGCTGGGCACGATCCAGAGCGTTGCTAATAGCCCAACTGAAGTCCAGGGGTGCGAAACTGACGGTATGCTTTGAATAAAGTTTTTGAGCCAACTCGTAACCACTGTCCGTTGAAGTTGTGATCAAGAGTCTCTCGGATGGAAACTCTCTGGTGGCTTGTTCGATCAATGGTCGAATGACCTGCAACTCCCCGACACTTACCGCATGAAACCATATCTTAGTTGGGGCACCGTCGAAACTAGGCAGGGTACCTAAAAGCTTCTGTCTCCAACCTCGCCGATACCGGCCTTGGGTGATGGATCGCCAAAGGATCCATGGGGATGCTAGCACTAGTAGTGCTAGATAAATCAAATTCAAGATCCACTGAATCGCCATCCGTGAGTGCTTGCCCTTCAAAATTCTTCAGAGATGAGAATGAGGATAACATGCCTTCCCAATTTCGCGTAGCCACGATTTACATCATGGATTTTAAACTAAGAAGGCCGGTCGACGGATTGACTCGATCCCAGAGAGTACCTCGACCAACTTGCCTCCGGTGTCGCTCAGCAGTTTTGATGTGCCAGGAAAACTCTGGCTTAGTCTTGTTAGTCGAAAGGAGCAGCAGGGAGGGTATTC
>JBJTAQ010001022.1:0-14457 GCA_046090945.1 Pirellula sp. | reverse complement strand
CAGGAAACCGGCTTCATGCACAACCATCAAGTCATCATTGACACCCTCTTGCCAAATCACCTCTCGACCTGCTTGCGATTTCGGCTCGATGAATTTCAAGTAAACGTCCATGCGCCGCAGATCGGTATCGGGGTCTGCATCGCGGTACCTGAGTTTGAGTTCCATCCGAGACTCAGGCCCCAGTTCTTTGCCGATCCGCTCGCGTTTGCGAACCGTAGCTCGATACCCCCGATGCTCACGCTTGTGCGTCTCCATCGCATCTTTCGCAATACTTAATACAGCGTCCAACGGGTGGACTTCGCTAGCCTGGCCGCCTGCAGAGAGGTTTGGATCGGATGGGCTCAAGGCACCCGTGTCGTTCGAGGCGGTTGCGATGGTAGCTTTGGACGCCTGAGCATCGCCGAGCCATTGACTGGCCAGACGCTTGGCAATCAGTCCTGCGATCAAACCCAGACAGACAAAGGCAAGCAAAGTACGACTTAGTCGTGCAGTCCAAACTCCGAACCTTTGTCCAGCCATGGCTGCACCTCCTGCTGCGAAATTGTTCTTGCGATCTCGAACCCCAAGGGGGTCAACGAAAAGTCCCGGTGAAGGTGATGCATCACCAAACCTAATTCACAAAGTTGACGAAATCCCTCTAAAAATAATACGGTCGTTTCCGGTCGCTCGGGGTCGCGGAAAGCGATGGTTTGTGACGCGTCGAGTTCGACATAAACGGCCAGCAATCTTGCTGCCGGATCGAAAGCGGTGTTCACTCCACGGACTTCGACTACCCCCCGTTGCCTAGCCGCTACGAGGATCGCCTTGGCTTCGGGTAGCAATCCTTCCGCAGAGGTCCGTTTAGGGGATGATCTTTCCACCATTGCTTGGCAGCATAATTGGGCCAAGGCGACCAGAACAGGGGCACCGGCACCGAGAGCTTCCCAGCTGCCACTTAAATAGTTGTCGACCGGATTCAATCCGGTCACCGATTTTTTCACCGGCTGATACTCTTCCATTCCCAAGTCCTATTCAATCGCCTGTTGTGCCTTTTCGCATTGATGGAACTATCTCAGATCAACATAATTCTAACCTATCTAGTGCGAGAGGTCCAAAGACGTTAGCCTAGATCTCGCTGGGAGTTTTGTGTCCCATCGACTGAATAGAGTATCCCTGAGTCTTCCTTTCCTTCGGAGCCCCCAAATGGCTTTGGTACCCCTGCGAAAAGTTTTGGATCACGCGGCTGAAAACAATTACGGCGTGGCAGCGTTCAACGTGAACAATATGGAGCAAATCCAAGCCATCATGGAGGCGGCCAAAGAAACCAACTCGCCAGTGATTATCCAAGCCTCTCGCGGCGCAAGGGCTTACTCTCAAGACGCCTACCTACGGCACTTGATGCTCGCTGCGGTCGAACTCTATCCGAACATCCCTGTTGTGATGCACCAGGACCACGGAAACTCACCCGAGACATGCTTGTCGGCAATAGAAAATGGCTTCACTTCGGTCATGATGGACGGTTCGCTCCAGGAGGATGGCAAGACCCCAGCCTCCTACCAATACAACGTCGATGTCACTCGCCGTGTAGTCCAAATGGCTCATGCCAAAGGGGTATCAGTCGAAGGCGAGCTCGGTTGCTTGGGCTCCTTGGAGTCAGGTGAAGGCGAAGCCGAGGATGGTCATGGTGCGGAAGGCAAACTGAGCCACGATCAGTTGCTGACCGATCCCGATGAAGCCAAACGGTTTGTCGAAGAAACCGGCGTAGACGCATTGGCAGTCGCAATCGGCACAAGCCACGGGGCTTACAAGTTCACCCGCCAGCCCGACGGCGAAGTGCTGGCGATGTCTCGCATCGAAGCGATCCACAAGAAAATACCCAATACGCACTTGGTCATGCACGGTAGCTCGTCGGTTCCTCAAGAGCTCCAAGACATCATCAACAAATTTGGCGGCAAGATCAAACAGACCTGGGGTGTTCCTGTCGAAGAAATTCAGCGAGGAATCAAGAGTGGAGTTCGCAAGATCAATGTCGATACCGATTGTCGATTGGCAATCACAGGGGCGATCCGCAAAGTGCTTGCCGAAGGCCCTGAGAAGTTCGATCCTCGGGACTACTTGAAGCCTGCTCGTACAGCCATGAAAGAAGTCTGCGTAGCTCGGATGGTTTCGTTCGGCCAAGCCGGCCATGCAGACAAGATCAAGTAAAATAATCTGAGTCCAGTCTCTTAACCCTCGAGCTCATAGAGCTCGGGGTCAACATCGGGAGCTTGGAGCAACCTCCTTATCCCGATCGTTTTGCCAGTGGCTGCTGCGGGTGCGAAAGGATCAGGTTGCTGGTCAATCGCGGCACCCAAGTCCTCGTCGATTGCGTCGGGGTCTTCGCCAGCCTCCATCCGCTTCATGGCCTCGAGCATCGCGCCGGTCGGTTCGTTGCCGGTGAGTTCAAACATCCGTTTCATGAGCCGCGCCATTTGTTTGGGATCCTCCTCTGCAGTCTCATCCTGCATGCTTGGAGCCATCTCGCTCATAAGCTGTTCCAGCTTGGATTCATCGAGGTTTGCGAACGGATCGGCCTGATCCGACGAAGCGTTTTGGACCAAACCCTTGGAAATGGCAAAACGAGAGACTTTTTTCTCCAACTGCTTACAACCGCATTTTGGGCAGGTTGCCTGCGAGGGGACCTGCATCCGCCTGGACAAAAAGCTATACACTGTATGGCAAGGTGGGCAGTAGAATTCGTAGATCGGCATGACGAGACTCGATGGATTTGAGGATCGGCAGAACGTCCAGCTAGGATTCTTGACCAGCAATCCCAAGTGGCTATCATGCCTAGTTTTACTAAGAAACCACCCAATCGGCGAGCCGTTTTCACCGGCTTCGCATCGAGTGCCCAAGGCATGGACAAACAGGACGAACGGAAAGAACGGATCGGATCGATGGGTGCCGATCCGCCCCTATTTCCGACCGAAGAAGTCCTCGCCGAATTGCAATCCCTCAGCGAGTCGTTTGAAAGATCCACCCCCGAGGAAATCTTGGCCTGGGCTTTGGAACGCTACCAAGACAAATTCACGATGGCCACCGCCTTTGGCCCCGAGGGCATGGTGATTCTGGAAATGCTATCCAGGATCAATCCCAAGTGCCATGTTTTCAATTTAGATACCGGATATCAGTTTCAAGAGACTCTCCGGTTGCGAGATCAAGTCGCCGAAATCTACGGGATCGAGGTAGAACTGATGCGCCCTGCGCTCTCGGTCGTCGATTACGAGACGCTCCACGGAGGGCCGGTCTACAAGACCGATCCAGGGAAATGCTGCGGTGATCGCAAACTGGATGTGCTCAAGCGCGTGGCACTCGGCAAACTGGCTTGGGCAAGCGCTATTCGACGAGATCAATCTCCTGACCGAGCCAAAGCATCGATCGTCGGCTGGGATAAAAAATTTCACTTAGTGAAAGTTAGCCCGTTGGCGAATTGGACCAAAAAACATGTTTGGGATCGCATTCTTTCGAGCAAGATCCCTTACAATCCTCTCCACGATCAAGGCTATACGAGCATCGGTTGCTGGCCTTGTACCCGCGCGGTGACTTTCGGCGAGGACGAGAGAGCCGGGCGTTGGAGCGGGACCGGCAAGACCGAATGCGGATTGCACACCCAAGACTGAAAAGAAAAATCGTTCTGAACAGATTTAGAGCAATACTCTCCGAAAGGTTATGCGATGAGCAACAAAAATACTAGCGTTTTGATGAAGACCAGCAAAGGGAACATAACGATCGAACTCGATGCGGAAAAAGCCCCCAAGACGGTTGAGAATTTTTTGAGTTATGTTCGCTCGGGCCATTACAACGGCACCATCTTTCATCGAGTGATTTCCAACTTCATGATCCAAGGTGGTGGCTTTACTCCCGATATGACTCAGAAAAGAACCAACGCGCCGATCGTCAATGAGTCTTCCAATGGACTGAGCAATAAAAAATATACGATTGCCATGGCTCGCACCTCGATTCCCGACAGTGCAACCAGCCAGTTCTTTATCAACGTCGGGGACAATGATTTTCTTGATAAAGCGAACTCCAGAGACCGAGTCGGCTACTGTGTTTTTGGCAAGGTGACATCGGGTAGCGAGGTGGTCGAGGCGATCAGAGTAGTTCCGACGACGACCAAGAACGGGCACGGCGATGTGCCTGCTGAGGCCGTCTTGATCGAATCGGTCGAGATCGTCGAATAGCTTGCTTGTGCTGCAGGTACGCGAGCATCCAATAATCCAATTGGTTTGCGAAATTAATTGCGAACCTTTCGGCGTCTGCTGGGTCTAACAAATAGCCCGTTCGCGAGAAATGTCTTGCGATTTACCTCTCTGAGGCATCACTTCGTCGACCTTCCCAGTGGCAGGCCGACTGCCGTCGAGGAGTACATCCTATGGTTCTCAGTCCCGGAGCTCGTGCATGAGCGAACCCCGTCCACCACCGAATACTCTATCCCAACCGCCAGTCTTTAACGACATCTGATAACCGACGACCAACACTAAGCGATTTCAGCCTTCCCATGAGCTTCCGTCCCAGGCTACCACTCGGTCAAGCCACTCGACGAGTGCATCGCTGAACATCCCTAGCAATAGCTCCCCTTTCTTTGCCGAAGCTGCACTCGGTACACCGATATGCCCCGGTACGGTACGGTCCTTGGTCTTCCAAGCCCTCGCGCCTGGACGGAATGGGTTGCCTGGCTCGACGGTCTGGAGCGACGAATAAGGCCCGACAAGTTCGGGTCTGAGGGCCAAAACCATCGAGGTTTCCCATTCGCAAGCGTGCCCCATCTCGCGCTGCACGATACTTGGGTCGATAGTCCAAGGCTCGACGCCTAGCCCCCAGTAAGTTGTCATCAGAAACAACAGATCCTGTCGGTGGGAATACTTCTGCCGCACCTCAAACGTCGCTTGCTTGGCCGGCACATCGTTGCCTCCGTGCCCATTGATAAAAACAATCCTCCGGAAACCTTGTTCGATCGCGTTATCCATCAGGCTGCAGAGCAGATCCAAATACACCCGAGGGGCAGCCGACAAGGTTCCATTGAAGTCCAAGTGGTGGTGGGAATTTCCCAGCCACATCACCGGTGCGAACAACACCCGATCTTGCATCCGCTCCGATACGCGATCGATAAGAGCTTGTGTCAAGAGCGTATCGGTCCAGACAGGCAGGTGCTGACCATGCTGCTCAATAGCCGCCAAGGGGAATACGATCGGGGTATCCGGTGCTAAAGCGGCGATTGCCGGAGCTTGCATCTGATGGAACAACACGGTATCGACAACCTTTCAAAGATAGTTCGAATGGATAAAGAGGCGGGGAACGACGCCCTACTCATTGAATTCCTTCGGTAAAGGAGCCTGGTTGGACTCCGACCAAGCACGAGTGGTCATATCTAGTTTTTTCTTGCTTGGTGTATTGGGATCATCGAGCACCAGCCAAACCACTTTTTGATCTTTCTCGTTGGCTTTCTGAACCGTGGTCACGGGGTTGGCTCGCCTGCACAGAGCCGTCAAGACTTCGCGGACGGAAGTGTCTTTGAATTCGAAGTTTCGGATTTGCTGATTGCGAGTAATCCCATCTTTTTGGAATGCTGTCCCATTGATCGCCATCGGCAGGGCCTCGGTCCCCCCGGTATGGCTCTCCTTGAGTTCGTTTGCGATTGCTTGGAGAACCACTTCGAGCGATTCCTGTTCGACCCGCAAGCTGATTTTTGCATCGAGCATATCATCGACGGACTTCACCGCACTCGCATTTGGCTTGGGTGCCGTAGCGACTTTCGCGGTTCCAGTCGCAGCCCCACCTTGGAGCGCCATCCACGATCCGATCGCCAAGTTACCGATAGCTTCTTTGGGCAAGTAAACATTGAAGACAACTTGGCCGTCCTCGGCTCCAGAGCGGGCATACTTATGGACCGTTCGAAGCATTTGAGGGAATCGATTGGCGATGGCTCGCCAATAGGCGGCTGCTGGCTGGGCAGCCAGTTGCGACTCGACGTTTTCGGCAACCGTTTCAAGTTTTCGCTTGAGTTCGATCGCATCCCTCGGAGCGCTCTGAAGATCGCTTCCGAGCATGCGGTACTCAAGATAGAGTTGAGGTTCGAAGTGGCTACGTAGCAGGATCGCTTGTACTCGATCATCGATGACTTCACGCATCAAGCCGATCACTTTCTCGGAGTGCTCTCCAAACATCTGCTTGCCGTCGACGAAGATGAAACTAGGTGCAGCGACAAAAGTCATATCGGCGCGTGAATCGGTGCTCTGCAAAAGCCCGTCGAGTTGCCGTCGCAGCGGACCTGATTTCCCTTGACTCTCTAGCAACGGCTTGAGCAACTCCCAGGATCCGATGGCGATCCTTTTGACTTGTTGATCCCCTTTCGAAGTGAAGTCATCGGTGATCATCGCGATCGATTTCCCTTGAACCTCTTTCGTCCAGTAACGGTACTTTTTGTTGTCGGACTGAATTTCTTGTGCGCTCCACTGCCCGATGCTCGGAACCAAAGCTTCGAGAGACTTGGGTTCTTTCCAGCCGACGCGATAGACTTTGCGATAGCTACCGGTCGATTCGCCGGGATACCAAGCTAGACTTAGGGAGGACAGAGACTCCGAGGCGAGAGCTGGCAGTTCCGATAGATCGGGGCCTTGTGGGTAGACACTCTTCCACCATTCGACGAGCTCTTTGCTGGCCGGACTGGATTGCGTCCAGCAATCTGGAGAGATCAACAACAGAGCCTCCAAGCCTGCCGGAAGCATTTCGGTGGAGTAGGGGGCACCGATCGTGGGGGGAGTCCAAGGCACGCCGGTATCTTCAGACTTCACGTTGTAGTATTCGAGCATCGGATCAGGTCCAGCGGATGCCCCTTTATTGGAAGTCGTTGGTATCGGTTGATTCGAAACGATGCTTGAGGTCTGGGATTTGGTTTCGGCTTTGGGCTGGATCGTGACGATCCCTTGATTGTTTCCCCTAAGCAGCAGGAGCAGCAGCGCGAAAAAAAGCAGCGAGCAAGCCACGATCAAGGGCAGGAACCAGGCGGGCTTTTTAGCTTTCTTTCTTGGGCCAAACGGTTTGTTTTGCGGCCTTTTCTTTTTACCCTTTTTCTTAAGCTCTGATGTTTGGACTGCCGTTGGATTGCTGCCAGACTTTTCCGCCAACGGCTCTTGGATACCGGGGCTTAACGATACCGATTGCGGTACCGAACCAGGAGACTGTTTCTCATCTGTCGGTTTCTGAATTTGCCGTTTTACTGCTTCGGGTTTTGATTCGACTGGTTTTGATTCGACAGCTTGAGGCTTGGGGGACTTGCTGGTCGATCCTACATCAGCGGCGCTGGACTTTGAAGGTTCAGAATTGGCAGCAATGGGTGTCGTGGAGGTTGGTTTGTTGGTCGCTGGATTGATAGACGGTGGATTGATAGACGGTGGATTGCTGGTTTTTAGTTCTGTCGCAGCCGGTTTTACCGAAATCGGTTTTACCGAAATCGGTTTTGCGGGAGTCGGTTTTGCGGGAGTAGGTTTTGGATCGCTCGCGTTGGTGTCGAGCGAATTGGAGCCTATGGCTTGGACGTTTTCGGATTCGGGAGTGGGAGCCACGACAAGTTGATCGAGAGCTTTCAGGAGTGGATCGATGCCCGAGAAGCGAACCGATGGGTCTTTGGCAAGAAGGTGCAGCAGGCATTTCTTCTGGACTTCGGGAAGTCGGCTTGGGAGCACCACTGGGACTTGGGCGTGTAGCTTTCCCCATACCTCTGGGGTGGCTTGAGGGCCTGGGTCCACAGGCCAGTTTCCTGTCAGACATCGGAACCATAGGCATCCTAACGCATAGAGATCGGAATGGATGGTTGGTAGAGCTTCTGGATGGATTAGTTCAGGTGCTGCCAAAGCGAGTCGATCTTGGGCGCCCCCAAGGACGCTTAGGGTGGGAGCATGGTAGGGTGACCTGGGTGGAAACAGTGGGTCTCGGAGAAGGAGAAAGCCTCGTGATTCACTCCAGACCACAGCATCCGTCGATAGATGGCCGTGCACGAGGCGATGCAGATGTAGAAACTTCAATCCCATGGCGATATCGCGCAGCATGCGGTAAGCCTGTTTGCTGGCCAGTGGTCCTTGTTGAAGCATTTCGCTAAGGAGTAAGCCAGGCACCGACTCGCAGACTGCATAGAGATGTTTCAGGGTTGCACCTGCCGAGGTCCAGCGGTCCAAATGGGGCGATTGAACTTGGCAATGCTGCTGGGCCCACTGCAAGCTTGGAGGCCAATTTTGAATTTCGCGGCTTGCAAGTTTCTCGTCCGGAAGAGCAACCATCCAGACCGATTTGGGAGGAAACGCCGACCATCGAGCCCCAGCGGCATCTTCACCTTCGTACCAGCTAGCTCCGCGTTCAGCTTCCAAGGACCTTGTGACACGCAGTTTGCCGAGTTGTAAGGGGTGAGCGAGTCCTCGGTACAGGACGTTTGCTTGATAAGGGCTGAGCTTGTCCTGCTGAACGAGTTCTTTGATCACCAATGCCGGATCAGCGCTGGCAGCGGCCCCGAGTGATTCGCTCACGGCCTTGGCCCATTGCCTACACTGATCTGGGGATGCGATTCCCGATGTGTGGATGCGTTCCCATATTTGAGCTGTCGTCAGTTGCATCCCTTTGAAGATCCCTTGTCAAACACCGCGTCGAGCAATACGCTACCGAGTATCGTTTTACGGGGGATCGAGCCGAACCACCCACACATAATATAATGAATTCCAACGTTGTCGTGAAACCGAGTGTCGAAGAAGTTGCTGCGGCAGCTTGTTTTTGGCTAATCGATTCGATCGCCGAGTCCATTCAGCATTCGGGTCGATGCGTGGTATCCCTTTCTGGAGGATCGACTCCCAAAAAGCTCTATGAGCGGATTGCAAGCGAGTATCGCTCGAGCGTGGATTGGTCCAAAGTGCATTTGATTTGGGGGGATGAGCGGAACGTACCCGAGGATCACGCAGAAAGCAATTTCCGGATGGTCAAGACCGCTTGGCTTGCACCAGCGATGGCCTCGGGAAACCTTCAGCAGATCCCCAACTTTTACCCTGTCCCAATCGAGCCTCACGATCCTGAAAAGGTTGCTTATGAATATGGCGAGACGATCCGCAAGGTGCTTGGTGATACCCCGTCGATCGATATCGTATTGCTCGGTTTAGGGGACGACGCACACACCGCTTCGCTGTTCCCAGAAACTTTCGCGCTCGATAGCCTGGATGGATTCGTTGCCAATTACGTACCCAAGTTCGAGTCGTTTCGTTTGACCATGACCGCATCGTTGATCAATCGAGCCAAGAAGGTAGCATTTTTGGTGTGTGGTGAATCGAAATCGTCGGCCTTGGACATTGTCTGGCATGGCCCCAGGGAGCCGATGCTCTATCCGGCACAATTGATTAGCCCTTCAGCAGGCGAACTGTGGTGGTTTCTCGACACCCAAGCCTTACCCGCGCGAGACCGCGTAAGCTTGGGTTAGCCCGCTGGCATCTCGGCCTTGAGTAAGGCTTGTGCCCTCCAATCAAAGCCGATCGATTCGCACCATTGCTTTTGTAGTCGAATGCACATCGGTCCGGCTTGGCCTCCTCCAATCTCCCGGCGTTGTAGAGCGGATGCGTGCCAGATGCAACCGGTATTTCCCAAGAGCAACACCTCGGAAGCTTCGTACAACTCCTCGAACATCAAATCCCGATACTGAATCGACTGGCCCTGTTGGCCAAGCATTTTCTCGATCCGTTCGAGGGAAGTCCCACAAACGACGTCCTCGCGTCTCGGAGAGTGGACCGCACCTTGGCGATCGACCAACAGGAGATTGGCGACGCTGGTATCTGCGACCATTCCTCGACTGGTGCAAAGGAGCCCAAGCCCACCCTGGAAGCGTTTTGCAGCATCTTGGTCAGCCAGGTAATAGTTCAGTCTGCTGCGGGACTTGATGTTCGAGGGCCAGCATTCACCGGCTCCTGAAGCATAATGGACTCGCACGAGGGTGGTCCCAAATTGGTACCAATGGGCGATTTTCCTCCATGGGATTGGTAGCCAATGGGCGAATGCATGAAGTTTTTTACCTGAAAAATAGTCGCCTGGAGTCACCACAATACAGAGGCTCGCATCGGACTCTTCGTTGAGCAAAGCTGGAGTCTTTGCGATCAATTCCTCGATCGCAGAATCGAGTTGTTGCAGGAAAGCACGTCCATCGAGTCCGAGAGCATCGAAACCTATCTGCAGGCGTGCTTTGTGGGGTTGAAGGTCGAGGATTCGTTTTCCAAACGTCCGCACTCGCTCGACGAGGATCGCTCCGTGCATCGCGCCAAGATCCGTTGCGGGCATCGCCAACCGTGAGGCTTCGACCAGCTCGAAGCTTGCAGCGACCGAGTCCCAGCGAAGTGCGTAGCTCGACAAAAATCGTTCACT
Source organism: Pirellula sp. (assembly GCA_046090945.1). GTDB lineage: Bacteria > Planctomycetota > Planctomycetia > Pirellulales > Pirellulaceae > JBKCUI01. Next base: position 4,053 of record JBJTAQ010001022.1, on the reverse strand, counting down.
CGATGGACTGTTCATCCGCCTCTTGTCCCAGCAAATGATCGATTAACAATTTGAAGTATGGGCATTGTGCGTAGTAACTTCGCTCGCTGTGAGTGTTCCCGATCCCCGAGCCGCAATCGAATTGCCGGATGTTTTGGGAACCCGTCAGTGGCTGTGTGGCTCTGGGATTCGAGATGTCTTCGAGCCCCGGTAGCCCGATGAATCCTGCAAAGCCTGCTGCGACAGGCCTGCTGATCCTATCGATAAACCGGAATCTTCGCAGGATCGGATCTTTTGAGTTGTAAAGATTAACCAAGCCCGAGACGTTGTCCAAGCTCCTGGCGTGCTTGCCACCATGGGATAACCAATCGCGATCGATCGCTGGCGCAACCAGTGCGACTCGGTACCGTCGCCCGGAACCTTGCAAGCTTGAATTTGAGGAGTAGCGAAAGCCAGGTATTGAGCCACCGGCGTCTAGATGTAGCCCACCGGTAACGGCTCTTGCACCCAGCGAGAAGCCTAAAAGGCTTACCTCTTGATGCCGAGCCAATCTTTCCAATATCCAGCTCACAAACAACGCTTGGCACTCGGCAGATTCGGCATTTTCATAAACGTCTCTTAAGGGATGAGGTTCCCGGGTGCTGGGCCACGAGAGCATCAGCAACCGGTAGGGCCGCTGCGCTTGTTGGCTGAGATATTGATTGAGAATCAGCACCCGTTCGAGTGCGTTGTTGCGTTCCATGAAGTTGCCATGGACATAGAGAATCACCAACCGACCGTCGTCGACCAAAGCGTCTTGAAGATCCCCCTTTTGCCAACCAGTCGACCTGTAGCGATGGGCCAGTAGGCCTGGTTCGACTGGGTTGATGCACTGAAACTTTTCCGGAAGATGCCTCGAGGACAACTCCCAAACATCCGACAGCCCAGCCTCTTTCGCAACTCCTAAGATTGGCTGCCGAGAAACTCCATCGGAGTCTGAGCAACCGCAAGGGGATTGCGAGACCTGGGTCGTATTTGCGGTTGTAGATTTCAGTGGCTCTGAATGATCGGGAACAACTTCATAAGGAGCAGAGACGAATCGGTAGGACTCAGGGGGTTGCCAGATGGGTTTTGTGATACGGTTCGCGTTGGAACTCAGGATCATCCATGGGGCCCACAGAAGCAGAATCAAGTGCATCGCGACCCAGATACGTTCAAGGGTTCGGTGGTTGCTCGCAAGGCACGAGATCCATTGGAAATCAGCGGTACTTTTGTAGAACGTATTCATAAGAACAAATGGAGTCTGGCTGCGTTTTGAGCCTTGCAAGCGAACTTACAAGTGCTTCGTTGGGGCCGATCGAGTTGGGAAACTCTAACACTCGTTTGGATTATGAGCGTTAGAAAAACTTCCGAGATTGTGGGAAATTTTTTCATGTCGATTTGCACACGTGGAATATTGACCTAGAGTTGCACGTCGAAAAATCTTTCGGCCGCAAACTGTGCGATTTACTCAAGGAGTACGATGATGAAACGGACCACACTAGCCTTAGCCGTCTTTGCATTGGCATTCGCCGGCTGCAATACCTGCGGTACCTGGAGACCAGGTCTTTTAGGAAAATTCAAAAGTTGCTTGCACGGAGCGACCAACATCGGTGCCCCTTGCGATGCAAGTTGCGAAGCAGGTCTACCGAGTGCCGATGGATGCCAGGGTTGTACCGAAAGCTCGAACTATGGCGGTTATGGTGAAACCGTCATCGGATCGTATGAGACACCGATGAGTTCCGGCATTTCGGACACGACCGGCGGTATCACAATTGGTTCTACGGTCCCTTCCGGGTCAACCGTTTTGCCTGGATCGACCCTGCCACCGACGAGTTCGACACCGCTCCGAGGCGAGACGATTCGGCCCAAGCCAGCGAATTAGGGTTTGGGGGGTTGATTCCTGTTCCATAATGCGGTTAGATCCCCTGTCCGCATTGTTTGGAAAAAACCAGGAAATCAATTCCCGTGAATCAACCTGTACAAGCCGTAGATAAGTCGACCGAACGCGTTCGCCGAATGTTTGCGGAAATCGCTCCAAAGTATGATTTCCTCAACCATTTCTTGTCGCTGAACATCGACCGATACTGGCGCAGCAGGACTCTGTCGATTCTAGACCCGAAACCTGGTGATCCGTTTTTGGATGTCTGCACCGGCACGGGAGATCTGGCCCTGGCAGCAGCCAAGAGACTAGATTCTCAGACCCAGGTGATCGGGAGTGACTTCTGCGGCGAAATGCTTCAATTCGCTCGAAAAAAACAGGTCAGGATGCGACTTGATCAGCATCAACTGGCATTTCTCGAAGCCGACACCACCAGCCTCCCTTTTGAAAGCGATCGCTTCCAGACCGTGAGCGTCGCGTTCGGTCTTAGGAATGTCGTCGACACGCTCCAAGGTTTGCGGGAGATGGTCCGGGTTTGCCGTCCGGGTGGTACGATCGCTGTTTTGGAGTTTTCCCAGCCGACTCTTCCCGGACTCAAGCAGATTTATCAATTCTACTTCCGCCGCATTTTGCCTGGGATAGGCAATCAAGTCGCCAAGAACTCCAAGGAGGCTTATGCCTACCTTCCGGCTAGTGTTTCGCAGTTTCCAAGTGGACAGGCAATGGCGGATTTGATGACGCAAGTGGGGCTTGGGAATGTTCGGTATATCCCGATGACCTTCGGAATCGCTACCCTTTACTTGGGGAAAAAATAAGCGACAGCGTTCGATACCATGAAAACAGCAACTCCCCTGCCGATCGTATTTGCAATCACCGGAGCTAGCGGTGCGGCTTATGCTGCCCGGCTGATCCAGCAACTGGCGCTTGCTGACCAGCAGATCCACTTGCTGATCAGCCCGTCGGGGGCTGCGGTCGTCGCACAGGAGCTCGGTGTCGAACTTGGTCCGACTCGGGATAACGTACGAGCGCTGCTCGGTTACACCTGGCCGACGACGACCCCGCACGCTTGGAAGCCGATGACACAGGACGAGATCGAAGTCGTTTCGCAGCGGATTCATTATCATGACTATCGAAACTATTTCACTCCGATTGCAAGTGGCAGTTTCTTGACCAAAGCGATGATCATCTGCCCTTGTTCGGGCGCGACCCTTTCGGGAGTCGTGCATGCCTCCGGAAACAACTTGATCCAGCGGGCTGCCGACGTGCATCTCAAGGAGCATCGCAAACTGTTGCTGGTGCCACGCGAGACGCCGCTATCGGTTTTTCAGCTTGAGAATATGACCCGTGCGGCCCAAGCAGGAGCGGTAGTCATGCCCGCCATGCCTGGTTGGTATCATGGAGTTCAAACGCCTGTTGATCTGATCGACTTTGTCGTCGCTCGCGTGATGGATCATTTACAGATCCCTCACCAACTCATCAAACGCTGGGAGGGTCCAGAGCTGAACGAGCACTCAAGCCATTCGAAAAGCGGTGATGAGTAGTATGTGGCTTAAGTTCACGCGTTTCATGGAACTGATTCGGTTCAGTCACACGATATTCGCACTACCCTTTGCGTTGCTCGCGTCACTTTGGGCTTGGTTGCTCCCTTCGCCTATCGAGGCGGGCCGAGTGCCCTTTCGTTGGCAGCACGGTGTAGGAATAATCTGTTGCATGGTTTTTGCCCGCAGCTTTGCGATGGCGGTCAATCGCTTGCTGGACCGCAAATGGGACGGCGAGAATCCGCGGACTGCGAATCGACATTTACCTGCCAGACTGCTCGAAGTCGGAGAGGTAAGTTGGTTTGCAGGCACCTGCGCGGCGTTGTTCGTGGCTTCGACGCTGTTGTTTTTACCAAATCGTCTACCGCTTTGGTTGAGTGTTCCGGTCCTGCTTTTTTTGGGTGGCTACAGTCTTGGAAAACGCTTCACTTGGCTAGTGCACCTGTGGCTTGGGATCGCCTTGATGCTCGCGCCGATTTGTGCGTGGATCGCCCTTCGAGGAGAGATTGTCGAGCAAGTTCCGTCGGACTTGCTACCGGCGGTCCTTTTGGGGCTTGTGGTCCTTTTTTGGGTGTCTGGATTCGATATCCTCTATGCGTGCCAAGATGCCGACTACGACCGACGATCAGGGCTACG
>JBJTAQ010001021.1:0-5193 GCA_046090945.1 Pirellula sp. | reverse complement strand
GTTTCGAGCCCCTTCGGCCATCGCATGCGATGTGGTATGAACGATGGCAAGATGTACGAAGCGGTCGTAGCAGGGATTGATCCGACCGGAGATCTTGCCGTATTGAAAATGTTTGGACGAGATGATTTCCCAACGGCGACGATCGGTGATTCGGATCGGATTCGAGTCGGCCAATGGTGTTTCGCAGCCGGCAACCCGTTCGTGCTTGCGACCAATCTGCAACCGACGCTCACCTATGGCTTGATCAGCGGCGTGCGTCGCTATCAATATCCCTCGGGCACGATCCTCGAATACAGCGACTGCATTCAAACCGATGCGTCGATCAATCCAGGGAACTCCGGTGGCCCTCTGTTCAATGCCGACGGAGAACTCATCGGAATCAACGGACGATGCTCGTTCGAAAAACGAGGGCGTGTCAACGTCGGTGTCGGTTATGCAATCTCGATCAAACAAGCGATGTATTTCTATGGCAATCTGCGTTCGGGCCGGATAGTGGATCATGCGACCCTCGGTTTTACCGTAGCTACCGACAGCCAAGGTAAAGTCGTGGTCTCAAACATTCTCGAATCGAGCGACGCCTATCGCCGAGGACTACGCTACGGGGACGAAATACTCAAACTCGGTGATCGCGATATCGGAACTGCCAATCAACTCAAAAACGTGCTAGGTATCTACCCAGACTATTGGCGAGTCGCCTTGAGGTTTCGTAACGAACAAGGAGTCCAGGACACGGCGATCCGACTCCAAAGCTTGCACCAGCCTGGAGAGTTAGAAAAGATCGTCGAAGGAAGCTCCGAACAGCAGCGAAAACCTCCCGGTCGACAAAAAGCTCCAGATCCTAAAGAGCCTCCCGCAGACAAGCAGCCTGCCCAATCGACCAACAGCAAGGATCCGCTTGCCGATAAGTACGAGGCTCGCAAAGGCTTTGGGAACTATTACTTTAACCGCTTGGAAATCGATCGAATCCTCGATCTGCAGAAACCCTCCAAACCCAAGTTGCCAGCAAGCACGAGCCAAACTCCAACGCTGGTTCGATTTACAGGAAAGGTCCAGGGCGAATCGACGCTGGTTGAGGCGAAATTCGATCCTGAGAAAATTCACTGGACGCTGGGCGACAAAACCGACTCGGTCTCGATCAAGAACGGTTGGAACCCATGGATCTTAAAACAAGAGTCGCTGCCGATCGTTTTTGCTCTTAGGCTTTGGTATCTTTGGCATGAGCAAGGCCCCCGGCAACTAGGCGAAGTCACCTACATCGGGCAAAGTCCTGTACTTGGAAAAGACGGACTCTTGGACGATACGCGTGTGGTCCTAGGGGAAGTCACCGCAGAAGTTTACACTTCTAGAGTCAATGGCCAGATCGAATTGATCGAACTGTATTCAGACCGGCAGAGCGATCCGGCGGAAGTTTATATGGAATACGATCCCGAGGCCCCTGCAGGACAACTTCCAGGCAAGATCCGACTTCAGTACGGACTCGAATCGCGAATGATCGTTGAGTTGACTGGACTTGATGCTCAGGCTTATTCGCCCCTGGCGAGCGAGGCAGGATCGCAACCATGATCATTCAAAGGTGGATGCTCTTTATTACCTTCTGGCTTAGTCTTGAACCCGGCATCGGTCTGTCCGAGGATGGCTCTGGAAAGGATCAAGCGGTCAATGAGCGAACCAGTGGACTCGAGAATCTATTCGAAAGGGCCCAGGAGTCGGTCGTCAAGCTTTATGGTGCAGGCGGAGTGCGAGGACTCGAAAGCTACCAGAGCGGCATCGCCATTGGCGATGGCAACACGATCCTAACGAGTTGGTCGACCGTTTTGGATGTCGAAAGTGTTCGCGTAGTGACTTACGATGGCCGTCGTTTGAACGCCGAGATCATCGGTGTGGACCCCGAGTGCGAATTGGCTCTGCTGCGAGTCGAAAATTCCAAGTTGCCTGGATTTAAGCTCGATGCGCAATCCCAGGTACGACCTGGTCAACGAGTCTTTTCCATCACGAATCTATTCGGGATCGCAGCCGGCAACGAGGCTTGCTCGTACCAAAAAGGGGTGGTGATGGCAATCACCAACCTACAGTCCAAGTTCTCGGGGCTTCGCTCGGTGTATCGAGGCAAGGTGATTGTTGTGGATGTGATGACAAACAATCCAGGAGCAGCCGGAGGAGCGTTGGTCGATCTGCGAGGCCAGCTTGTAGGTCTCGTCGGAAAGGAGCTGCGGGATGAGCAAAGCGGTATTTGGATCAATTACAGCATCCCGACCGATGTTCTGGCCGCATCGGTCCAGCGGATCACCGACGGAAAAACGCGCCAAGCCACAGCGGCGGTACAAGCCAAGAACCCGCACAAGGCCATAGAGCTCGGCTTGGTTTTGATCCCCGATGTGATCCCCAAGACGCCTGTGTTCATCGATCGTGTGCGCAAGGATTCGCTGGCCGAGAGAGCTGGGATTCAGCCGAACGATTTAATATTGATCGTCAACGAGCAGCGTGTCGACTCCCAAAAATCGCTTGAGCAGATCCTCCAGGGAATCGAACGCAGCGACTCATTCCAACTCTTGATTCAGCGCGGCACGGAATTGGTGCGAGTGCAAATCCGTCCCTAGCGAAATGAACCGTCGATGAAAAACTGCTTGATAGGTCGGATCGTTGCACAGACATTCTCTGCGCTGTCTCTTTTGGGCTTCATGGTACTCGCATTGGCCTGCTGTATCCAAGCCAACGCGCAGGTCCCGGCAGTGCGCGAAGAGCTCGAGCAAAAGGCGTTCGAGGACGCGACGGTATTCGTCCAAGACTCGGTTGTCCAAGTCGAGACGTTTGGGGGGGCTGAGATCGTCAATCGCCAGTTGACGAATCCTGGCCCATCATCTGGAGCCATACTAACGGCTGACGGTTGGATCGTGACAAGTACGTTTCAGTTCAAGGGCCAGCCGGCTTCGATCACGGTCGTGCTACCGAATAAGGATCGCAAGACTGCTAAGCTTGTAGCCCGCGACTTTAGTCGCGAGCTGGCACTGTTGAAAATTGAAGTCGACACTCCTTTGAAACCGCTAACGCCAAGCGACCGGGCAACTTGGCAGATAGGGCAATGGGTCTTGGCGATCGGCAAAACATTCGACCCTTCGATCGGTAGTTGTTCCGTCGGGATTCTCAGCGCGCAAGGGCGAATCTGGAACAAAGCAATCCAAGCCGACACCAAGATCTCACCCCAAAACTATGGGGGGCCGCTGGTTGATCTCAACGGTCGAGTGCTCGGTATCCTCACACCGATCAATCCAGGGATTGTGACTGAGGGTGAGGTCGAGCAGTGGTACGATTCAGGAATCGGTTTTGCGATTCCGATCGATGATGTCTTGGAGCGATTACCCACGTTGCAAAAGGGTGAGGATATTTACCCCGGTAAAGTCGGTGTCCGATGGCGCGGTGGAGATGAATATAATACGCCTGTGGTTATCGACGGTGTGACCCCTGGATCTCCGGCAAGCCAAGCGGGTTTGGAGGTTGGCGACAGGATTTTGGCGGCAGGCCCGAGTCCGGATCGGCTCAAGACGATCGAGAACCATTCTCAGTTCAAGCATGCTTTGGGACCTCGGGATGCCGGCAGTGCGCTATCGATCGCAGTCGAGAGGCAAGGCCAGCGTCAGGAGTTTTCGTGCACTTTGGTGCGCGAACTTCCAACGTACCGTGAACCCTATCTGGGAATCCTCGTCGACCCTGCCACAAGCGATACCAAGAGTCCGAAAATCCGATTCGTGATCCCTGACTCCCCTGCGGCCAAAGCTGGTCTAGCGGAGGGATGGGCGATCGAGTCGATCGGCGGAAAGCCCTTGGATGATAAAACCAATCTCGAAAGTCGACTTGCGAACCTCAACTACCGGGTGCCGACAGAATTGGTGGCACGAGACCTAGCGGGACAAGCAAAGAGCCTGAAGTTGGAACTGGAACCTCGCCCGGAACAGGATCTTCAGTGGGACTACAAAGCCTCGGAATTAGAACAAGCCAAAGAGTCGCAGGCCGACGCTGCGGCTGAAGCCAAACAAGCGGTAGGTACTGTTCAAATTCCGATCAGCGATGTGAAGAACAAAGCGTTTGCGATTGTGCCGTCGAACTATCAGGACAAGGTTCCTTGTGGGCTACTGGTTCTCTTCGGGGATGCCGGCGAACTCAACCAACAGCAGTGGACAGACGCTTGGGAGCCGTTTGCACGAGAGCACCGTTGGATCATCGCGGTGGCCCAATCGGCCGAGGAAAGGGGTTGGAGTTTTGAAGAGGTGGAGATTGGGATGCGGATGCAGAATTGGGTTACCCGCACGTATTCGATCGACCGACGACGGATCGCAGTGGGTGGTTTTAACACCGGCTCGATATTGGCGTATATCACGGCGGCACAGTACCCCGAGATGTTTCGGGGGATCTGGTTGAGCAATCCCAAGATTCCTCGCAATATCCGAATCAACCCTAGCGAACCTTTCAAGGCCGCCAGCTATTTCGTGAATGGAACTGATAAGAGTATCGATGGTTTTGTCGAAAAAATTCGGGAGAACGGATTCAGTCTCCAGCGTCAAAGCAGCGATTTGGATGTAGCGAAATTGGTCGAAGCACCGTTGTTGGCACCTGTGCAACGATGGCTCAGGTTGCTGGAAGCTTACTGATGAAACAATCGCAGAATTCCTTGCCGCGATGGCTATCGCTTATTTCTGGGATCGTATTGCTTTGCTCGGGCTTGTCGATGAGATTTGCGCCGGCCATTTGGGAGGGCCAGCGGTGGCTTGCTTCCGACACGTTTACCAAGGTTGGGTTGGTATTGGTCTGCATGTGGATGGCTTGGCCTGCCGTCGAGGCGATTCGCAAAGCGCCTGGGGGTGCGATGCTGATGATTGCATGTGCTTTTGTATTGGGTTTGTTCATCATTCGTCCCAAAACGGTTTTGATCACCGGACCCTTTATCGCAGTGGCGATCGCGATTGCGATGCTTCGCGGTTGGTGGCACAAAAACAAGGGGTCTTAAAGCTATGCGATGGGATTTAGGTCTGAACTGTGGTCGCCAAGACTAGGGCGACGGTTTAACCGATTCCCGCTGGCGATTGGTGATTTGGATCCAAACTGGATCGAGCGTCAGAGCGATGCGAAAACCAAGGTTGTGGCCTCGCAAAGATGGGTCGTCGCCGTATTTGAATGTTGGGCGGCACTGGGTGCCTCCAT
>JBJTAQ010001020.1:0-1172 GCA_046090945.1 Pirellula sp. | reverse complement strand
TTCGTTATCGTCCAAATGCATGTTGGGCATTCGGCCTGCAGGGCGCACATCATGAGGTTGTTTTAAGAAGATGGCTAGGCCATCGAAGGAATACTTTTTCGAAAGATTCGGCAAGGGTATCGAAGTGCTTGTCACACCGGTCCCATCGGCATTACCATGACAAATCGTGCAGCCGATTCGTTCGTACAACTGCTTTCCCCTCTGTGCTGCTTGGCCATCCGAGCGAGTATGCTTGCGACTCTTGCCGGTTGACTCAAGATAAGCCCCAATTCGTTTGGCGACTTGGGTTTTCTCGGTCGCATCGAGTCCATGAAGCAAATCCGGCATGGTCGTACCGATTTTACTTGCATGCAGATCGCTCAGCATGGTTGCGGCATAGCCTCCGCGCAATCGACTGCCGACTTGATCGAGCACCGGCGCAGCTTTTTGTTCAAAAATTTGAGCGAACTTACCAGGCGCATGACAACTCGTGCAACCGAGTTCACTGATTAGGATACGACCGCTTTGCTGCTGATCGGCCAAACTGCTACTGGTTGCTGCGAGCCGTTCGTAACCCGAGACGCGAGGTCGCTGGGCAACTCTTTGTGCATCAAAGGGCACAATCCATATATTGCGATAGGTAACCGGATTGCCGTGGTCTTGGAGATACAACGGTCCGTCGCTGGGGCTTTCCCCGACCGGAGCCGCAGTCGTCGAACCTGGAACTTTTTGATCCCGATGGATGGGGTATCCGTTGAGCCAAACATTCATTTGGGCATCGGAGATTTTCTTGCCCGTGGAATCCCACCTAGCGGCCGTGAATTCGACATCGTAGGTTTGCCACCGCATCGGAGGCATACAAGCGTTGAAATCGGCGGGTTTGACCCCGTAGATCGCGCCACAGGTGTTTCCTTCGTTATCGAAACCAAAGGAGTCGAGTACTTGGGTCTCATAACGGCCTTGATGGTACACACCGCTGTTGCCTCGACCTTGGCCCAAGGCTTGGGGCACAAACGGTGTGCGAAACTCCAAATGCAATCGATAATCTCGGAACGTATTTTTTGTGGTGCAGCCAGCTAAGAGCAAATCCCCCTCGACAAGCTTGGCACCATTAGCCCAATGCTGCTCGACGCTCGCTTGCGTACCATCAAAGAGGACTACCGCCGAACTCGGCGGCTTGGCTCCCAGGGTAG
>JBJTAQ010001019.1:0-1126 GCA_046090945.1 Pirellula sp. | reverse complement strand
ACAAAAACTTGGCTATCCATTCAAGGAGCCGAAGCAGAGCGGCTGCGGGTTCAGCTTGCCGTTTCGCCCTTGCGCTATGCATGGCTTCGGTCAGCTTGCAGACCGGCCAAGGCGGAGATCCACTGACCTATTTTAGCGGTCGGCACCGGATCCGCCCGGCTTGTAACGTCCCACCTGGCGAATACCAGTACTTGCCCAGAACGCCGTCGGTATCGGCTGGCAGTCTACCGGCTCTACCGCGGCACTCCTCGGAGTCTATGGAACGGGCCATCCAAGCGGCCAGAAACCCTGTTCCTCAAGCACCTCTGATCAACCCTTTTGTCAACACGAATCCAGTCTTTGGCGGGCTTGGCGACACAACCATGCCCAACGGTGGCTTACTTCCGGACCTTCGGATCCTCCCGAACATTCGAAACCAATTTGGGCAGAACCCTTGGCCCCCACCGATGCAACCCCCAACTTGGATGATCCCGAACGCGAACTTTGCAAACCTACCGAATCCAAACGCGGTTGGTCAGCCTGTGATTCCGAATGCTCCGGTGGTCAAACCGGATACCAAAACGCTCCATATGGCCGTCCCGGTGCTCGATGTTGCGCACTGCCGAATCAACGGAGCCTCGGTCGTGATCGATCCGCAAGGTAATTGGACGGTTAGTTTCGAAGCAGAGCAGAATCCTCTACTCGATCGAGACGCCCTGGTTCGCAATTTCGATCTGCAACTGAAACGCAACCTTTTTGTGATGGAGGTTCGGCTAACCGATTCGGCGGTCTCCGGTAGAAGTTCGCTTCCTGGTGCCGGTCAGACACTCCCGACGGTCGGCAATCATCGTTCAACAGGGCTTGCTCAGATTCAAATCCCGAGAATATCGATCCAGCGAGAAAGCTCTGAGTTTTTCACCTTTCATGGAAACGATCCGAAGATCGCTCAGCATTTCGAACAAATCCAAGGCGCTGAGTTTCAGTTCCATGCACTTTTGGACCCCTTGGCTGGCTCCGGCCAAGGAGTCGTGATGCCTTGGCAAACCCCTTATGGGAAGAAATGATCATGCGAACTTTCCTCGCCATTTTCCTTGTCCTAACGACACTCTTGGGAGTCAGTCCAGCTCAGCAACGCATCAGTCGCGTG
>JBJTAQ010001018.1:0-2450 GCA_046090945.1 Pirellula sp. | reverse complement strand
CTTACATCACGGATTTTGGGCTCGCCGTCCGCGAAAAAGATTTCAACAAACTGGATCAAACAGCCGGAACTCCAGCGTATATGAGTCCTGAACAAGCCAGGGGGGAGGGGCATCGTTTAGACGCACGTAGCGATATTTTCTCACTCGGAGTAATCCTTTACGAGTTATTGACAGGCACAAGACCATTTCGGGGCGACACTCCCGAAGAGCTTCTTCGACAGGTTATCAGTACCGATCCGGTTTCCCCTAAGAGCATCGATCCATCAATCCCCGCAGAACTTGAACGGATCTGTCTCCGAGCGATCTCCAAGCGAGCATCGGATCGTTATCCAAGCGCTGCAATGATGGCAGAAGACTTGTTGCACTACGAGACCATCTCGACCCGTCAAACCTCCCAGATGAATATTACACCGCGGGGCTTGAGATCCTTCGAGGCTGAGGATGCAGGCTATTTCCTGGAATTGCTTCCGGGCCCTCGAAATCGGGACGGGCTACCCAATAGCATTCAATTTTGGAAGACACGTATCGAGGAAAACGACCCGGATAGGACGTTTAAAATTGGGCTGATCTATGGTCCGAGCGGTTGTGGAAAAACCTCGCTGATCAAAGCTGGTTTGCTACCACGGCTTTCAGATAGAGTAACTGCGGTTTACATCGAGGCTACTGCAGAAGACACTGAAAATCGAATCCTCAGAAACTTGCGAAAATCTGTAGCATCCTTGCCAAAGAATCTTGGACTGATCGACTCATTTTCCTACTTGCGTCGCAGCGAAGGAAAGAAAGTCATCATCATAATCGACCAGTTCGAGCAATGGCTACATGCCTATCGAGCTGAACAGGGTACAGACCTAGTCGCAGCATGCCGCCAGTGCGACGGAAAAGCCCTGCAGGTTGTCTTGATGATTCGCGATGACTTCTGGATGGCTGCCAGCCGATTCATGAGCGATGTCGAGGTGGAACTGATCCAGGGATTCAACATTGCAGCGGTAGATCTTTTTTCTGCCAAACATGCGAAGAAAGTTCTCACAAGCTTTGGAAAATCGTTCGGAGATCTCGATGAAGTTCTCACCCAGGAGAATCAAGATTTTCTAAATCAGGCAATTGGCGGACTTCTAAAGGACGGGAGCGTCGTCTCGGTACAGCTTGCTGTCTTCTCCGAAATGATTAAAGGCAAGCCTTGGACTCCAGAGACCCTGGAAGCCATCGGAGGTGCTCAAGGGGTCGGTGTGAATTTCCTCGAGGAATCCTTCAGCTCTGGATCTGCAAATCCCATGCACAAGCGTCATCAGACCGCCGCGCGCGCCGTGCTGTCAGTGCTGCTACCGGAACTAGGCAGTGATATCAAAGGGCATATGCGTTCTCACAACGAATTGCTGGAAGCCTCTGGCTATACGAGCAAGCCGACCGAATTTGCAGAGTTGATAGATGTACTGGCAAGAGACCTTCGGTTAATAACGCTAACCGATTTGGATGGAATTCGAAGCGAAACTATTACTGAACACTCCGAAACCTCATACACGTTTTATCAGCTAACCCACGATTTCCTCGTTCCATCGCTCCGAGAATGGTTGACTCGCAAACAGCAGGAGACCCGGAAAGGCAGAGCTGAGATCAAGCTTACCGAGCTTTCCGCGTTGTGGAATGCCAGGCAAGATGATCGACATCTACCATCACCCTTAGAGTATTGCAGTATTCGACTCCACACAGATAAAAGAAACTGGACCGATCCACAACGCAGGATGATGTCAGCCGCAACTGGGCTGCATGGTTTTCAGCTCGCACTTGTGCTGACGGGGATCCTGGTTTTTGCAGCTTACGCCATGTCATTGCGCCACTCTAGTCTTGCGCAGCAGCGCAGCGCAGAGGTTGTGCAGATTATCCGTGGCTTATTGCAATCGGAGGTATCACAGGTCCCATCCTTCATTCAAACCCTCGAATCTTACAGGGATTTGGCCAACCATGATCTTAAACGAGCATTCGAGGATTCACCAAAAGAATCCAATGCTAAGCTGCATGCGGCCTTGGCAATCCTACCTACGGACGCGTCGGTTGTCCCCTTCCTGAAGGATCGACTTCTAACAGTCAACCACTATCAATTTCCCCTCGTTCGTGACCTTCTTGCCAACCAAAAAGAACAGCTTATCAACGATTACTGGAATGTTGTCGAAACCTACGAAGACCCGCGTATTCGGTTTCAAACTGCCTGTGCGCTTGCAACCTATGCTCCTGATGATAAGCGTTGGTTTGACCCCGAACTCGGACGATTCCTCGCAAATTACCTAACCGGCGTCGAACCGTCTGAGCTTCTCCCCTGGAGAAACGCCCTTCTCCCTATCCGTGAAGCTTTAATCGCTCCACTTTCGGATATCTATCGAGACACCCAGCAAGATTCCGAGTCACGCAGTTTTGCAACCTACACCCTCGCAGACTACCTTGCCAGCGATCCAGAA
>JBJTAQ010001017.1:0-3342 GCA_046090945.1 Pirellula sp. | reverse complement strand
GTCGATTTGACGGTATTGGGCTTTAGGCTTGAGGCGTTAGGGGAACAACCGAACAGGCCTGCTCGTGGCAGGTGCGTTATAATTCGAATCATGAATGTACCGAAACCAGTGTTGCCGGGGCTGACGACGAAATTTCATGTCGCTTGTGTTTTGGGATTAATCGCCAGCGGGATCCTACACGGTGGTATGTTTGTCGCTCTGGATCGGGCTTGGGATGATCCTCTCTCGTTTCGAAAAGCCACTCTTTTTGGCATTTCGACAGGGGTTACACTCTGGTCGTGCCTCTGGGTAATGTCTTACTTGCGACCCTCGAAATTCGACCCACGAATCCGCGATGTTCTTTCCGCATCGCTCGTCCTGGAGGTCCTGCTCATTACCCTCCAAACCTGGCGGGGAGAGCTTAGCCACTTCAACCACGACGGCCCGCTGAACGGTCTGATCGAACTTGCCATGTTCATTCTGATCACGATCGCTGTAGGTGCGATTTTTCTGATCACTTGCCGCGTATGGTTGCAAAAGCACTTCGAACAAGCTAACGAGCCGATGATTTGGGCGATCCGTTGGGGGATGCTCTTGCTGAGCTTATCGGCTGTCCTAGGGTTTGCGATCACATGGATCGGCCAATATCAGATCTCGCAGGGGATTGATCCTACCCATTGGAGAACCCGAGGTGTGCTCAAATTTCCGCACGGTGCGGCTCTGCATGCAATCCAAACCCTTGCGCTGATCGCTTGGGTGGTCACAAGACTTCGTCTCCCGAATTCGACCAAGACGATACATGCGATCGCGGCAGCTCACCTGTGCTGGTTGGTCTTTGCCCTCTACCAAACTTTCTCTGGACGCGATCGATTCGAATTCGACTCGGTCAGTCTGCTGCTCCTAGCAGCCACAGTCTTGAGCTCGCTGTATGCCTCAATTCCTCTGATTAACAGGCTTATAAATCCTCTATCAGTGCACAATTAGCTTGCAAGCGACCGGTCGATTTCGTCCAAGATGGATTGGGTCTCGATCGCCATCGACAGCCCATCGAGCGACTCTTCGAGTGACATGCTCTGCACAGAGCGAACCATCTGAGATTCCTGAAACATACCAATACCTTCTGTTTCCGATCGAGCTTTTCCATCCGAACCATGAACCCAGAAACGCGGCTTTTGGATATCCCAGGGTCTTAAAAAATCATCGCAGATTATCGACGCTTGCGTTCCTGCAATCTCGATCCATTTGCGTCCGGTTGCTTCGTAACCGCAATCCCAACTGGCCACCAAGGAACGGTGTGGCAGAGCTCTAGAATCTCTGGTCGCTTCAAGCCTCGCAAGCGTCTGAACTTGATACCATGCCGAGGAATTCCCTTCGCCGATCCGCGTCCCGATCGATTGCATCTGGCGCTCAGATTCGTTGGTTGATGGATTGAGCGATCGACTTGGCCGAAATCCGGTAAGCCACAGTGTCGAATAGACGCAGTACCAGCCCAAATCGAGAAGGCACCCGCCCCCCAGACTGGCGTCCCCTCGATGGTCGCGGCGTTCGAGGATGCCACCAACGCTACAAGCAACCGTCACTCGGCAGATCTCTCCAAGCTCTCCGCTTTGGATCACACGGCGCATCGCTTCGGACCTGGGATGATAAGGAAACGCAGTCGCATGCATTAGCGGGGTTTTGGTTCGAACCACCGCTTGGCGAATCTGCTCGGCTTGGTCGACGTTTACCGTCAGGGCTTTTTCGCACAGGACACGCTTGCCTGCTTCGAGTGCCCGAATCGCATACTCAGTATGCAGGGACGGAGGTAAGGCGATGTAAACCGCATCGATGTGATGGGACTCACAAGCAGCGTGCAAGTCCGTCGTTGCCAAGGGCACTCCGAATCGACTTTGCCACTCTCGAAGCTTGTTTGGGTCGCGACCTGCGCCCAATGTTACCTCGTGGCCAGCGGCCCGGACCGCTTCGACCATCCGATGGGTGACACGACCAATTCCAACAAAAGCCCAACGCATTACATCGATGAGGGTACAAAGAACCAGAGAATCGTCAGAACGGTGCAGATCGTGTATGCAAAAAACAAGCTTGGACGAAACACCCTCAGTGGCACGTTCGACTCGTTCTTGGAGTACAGTGTGCTCAAGATTCTCCAATAGTAACCCGCTGCAATCACGGCGTTGATTGCCATCAATGCACCCATGAGCATGCTTATCGAATCGACCCTGCGGTCGGCAACTGTACCGACAAAGACCATGAACTTGGCCCAAAAACCAGCCGTCAGAGGCAAGCCGATCAGGCTGATCAAAGCGACAGTAAGCCCGATGGTGGCGGCCGGTCGCCGCTGGAACATACCTGCCAAGTCGCCGATCAGATGGGATTTGCCACCGGCCGCTTCGATCTCTCCAAGGCATGCGAATAGTCCTAGGGTCATCGCAGCGTATGCAGCGAGGTAAGAGAACATGACCCCGGGGCTGGCGTCTTGACGGATCAAGGCAACAAATGCCAAAAGCAGGTAGCCGGTGTGAGCGACACTCGAATAGGCCATCATGCGACGAAGATTGTTTTGAGCGACTGCGAGGAAGTTGCCGATGCACATCGTCAGCGCTGCGCATCCGAGGATCACCGGAATCACCACACTGCTGGCTCCTGGGTTGAGTGTCCCGGTTCCCACGAGTCGAATCAATGCGACAAAACCCGCGACCTTGGGCAGATAGCTCATCGCCCCGGCCATGGTCACGCTGGTCCCTTCAAACACATCGGGAGCATAAAAGTGGAAGGGGACGGCAGTGATTCGAAATGCTAGGCCGCAAATCGCCAACAGTAGCCCCAGGGCCATGAGTCGTTTGCCCTCCCCAAAAGAAGCTTGGATCACCGCCAGATTTGTCGATCCGCAAAAGCCGTAAAGGTAGCTGATACCCAGCAGGAAAAAGCAAGACGCAAAGGCGCTGAGCAAGAAGTACTTGAGGGTTGCTTCGGCACCCGAGTTATCGGTTTTGACGATCCCCAAGAGAATGTAAGTCGGAATGCTGACGAGTTCCAATCCTAGGAACATCGATACCAAGTCGTTCGACGCCCCCACGATCGGAATCGCTGCAAGGATGATCAGCAGGCAGCCATAGTATTCGGCAAGTCGACCGCGCGGGGCTGTCGACCAAGACATCAGGATGAGAATGATCCCACCAAGAAACGTTAAACGTTCCGCAGCAAGGGCTGAGGCATCAAAGCGGAACAGGCCAAGGTCACTTTCGTAGACCGTTGGAATCCCACGCCAATAGCGAGCGGCCATCGCCAACAGCAAGCACAGGAGCGAGACAAACGCATAATTGTTTCTATCCGAGTGAATGTCCTCGCGCTCGGATTTGCGAG
>JBJTAQ010001016.1:0-1183 GCA_046090945.1 Pirellula sp. | reverse complement strand
GGGTGGCTGGCCCTGATTCTTGGGGATCGTATCGATCTGATTGAGTGTCATCTGCCACAGTTCGATAATCTCCCAAGCCTCCTTGGGTGCATCGGGCATCTTTTCTAGCCAACTCTTCAGAGACCTCAGATAAATTCTCGAAATTTCGCGTGCTCGAAATGCGTGCCCCTCTCGGTCCTGGACGGATCGAACCAGCATCCAATCTCGAGCGAACTCACGGGTTGCCTCCGCAACAGCCCGCAATTGTATGGGGCTTGGATCTTGGGTCTGTTCAACCCAGTCCAAAACCAATGCCGTTGCCCCAATGCGTAGCCACTGCGACTGTTGACACAGACCGGAATCCCCTATCGCAATCTCGATGCGCTGAATGGGACTGAATAGCGACGCATATTGGCGAAAACTCCAATAAGGGCCCGAGAGGAGTTTTCGCAAGAGTGCATCGCATCGAAAGATGGGACGATGTTTGTCGTAACTTCCAAAGCCGATCTCTCGATCGACGACTGCGGCACGGGCAGAGACCCAGAACCGAGAATCGGAATCCAAATGTCCGGCGCCATCCAGAAGGGATCGCGAGGCAAAGAACGCCGACGCTTTTCTGCGATGCGGACGAAGTGCCACACCAATCAACAGCCGTTCAAAGAGCCAGACTATCGGCCCATGCAACCGGCGCAGTCCCCATGCCGCTAGCATCCACTGCCAGCGTGCCATCGGAAAACCCAACAAGCAATCCGGGTGCTGCAAGTCATCGAGCGTTCGATTCTTTTTCGGGACCTGTTCTCCCAAACCCCGAGCCGCTTGGGCACAGAACGACAGGCCAAGCATCGAACCGAGCCACAGGCTTGCAAGCAATCGGTAGGCTAGCATCGGTAGGAGCAACAGCGACAGACCCAACCACCAGAGGAATAACGCTGGACCTTGGGCGATCCGCATGTCATAAGACTCATGCTGCCCGAGTGAATGCCCGAATGCGTCGCTATTGGATTTGATCAACGACCACTCCTCGGAGGGGCGAGCTGATTCCAGGGCCGACTGCAGAATCCTTTCGTTGGCCAATTGGTAGCAGACCAGCTCGCGTGGACTCGATGACTCAGGTGTTGCGATTTCGATCAGTGCGGTTGCAAGATCGACCGATCCGCCCAGTTCGAGAGACACGCAAGACCCGTTTGCTAAAAACCAACGAATC
>JBJTAQ010001015.1:0-3433 GCA_046090945.1 Pirellula sp. | reverse complement strand
CGACGCACATCCCAGGGCAGTTGCTGTAATTGAGCGTCAGCAGGATCGGTTTCCCTTGTTCGAGCAGCTTGGCAATCGAAGTCGATTGACCATCTGCGTTTGTAAAAACAAGGTGTTGAGGGACGGACTCACCGAGCTTCTGATCGATCCCAACGCCCTGCATCGCCTTTGGTACCGACAGATCGGCGGCGCTGATCCGATCGTTGATTGCAAGAAGAACTACCAGGAAAAGGCAAACGCACCCTAGATCCAGTCGAACTGGACTACTCGTACACCTAGGGTTTGCAACGGATCGACACATACCGAATTTATGCCCCTTGAGCAGGCCCTAACTCCTTCAAAATGATCTCTTGAGCCCGATCGATCGGAATGTAGATCACATCCTTCTTGGTCGGCTCCTTGCCCTTTTCCGGGGCCGGAGCACTCTCGTCGACAATCCGATCTTTCCTATAACCGCTCAATCGCTGCAATTGTTCACTCTTCATCGCAGCAGGCTTGTCCAACTCCGTACCAACTCTGCCTTGGCGATTCTCCGTGATGGATACCATGTTGTAGCAAAGGGCTTGGAGCAGTTGCAGGAGCACAATCAGAATGATGATGCTCAAGACAGCCCAATAAGCGATCATTTTCGTGTTTAGGTCGTCGTATCGCGCCATGGTCTTTGTAGGGTCTTTAGAAGTTACAAAATCGGGTTGGCATAGGTCAAGGCTTCGGGTAGACGCGGATCCTTCATGGGGACCAAGGGAACGTTCGAAGCGTTTCTGAGGAATAGGGACATGAATATCGCAAACATTCCCACACCTCCGAGGAAATGCCCAGCCAAAGCTGGAAAGTTTGCAGGTCCTGCATTCGGCATGACTAAAAACGTCATGTCCAGCCAGTGAACCACGATGGCCCAAACGGCCCAAAAGGTTAGTCCAAAGCGATGGCGACGAACATGCCGACTGATGGTTCCCAGGAATGGAACCGCAAAGTGCAATGGAATGAGAGCATAGGCCAAGTACTGCCAACCATCTTTGAGCCTCACTGCAAACCAATATGTTTCCTCAGGGATGTTACCGTACCAGTAGAGGAGCAATTGAGAGAAGGCGATGTAGGACCAGAACATGATAAATCCAAACATGAATTTTCCCATGTCGTGGAAGTGTTCGACGGTGATGAAAGAACGCATTTTGCCCGCTTTCTGCAGCGACATGCCGATCAAGATCATGGTTGCGAAAAAAGCCATCATCCCAGCGGCAAAAACATACACGCCAAAAATCGTGCTATACCAGTCCGCGTCGATGCTCATCACCCAATCGAAAGCTGCAAAACTGACCGAGAGCGCAAAAACCATAATGCATGGCCCACTCCATTTCTGCCGTGCCAACGAGTGCTCGACATCTCCAGTTTCATCCTGCTTGCGACTGTGGTTGTAGAAGAAAAATGCCATAGCAGTCCACAACCCGAAGTAGACAGCAGACCGAATAGTGAACCACTCTTTGGTCAGGTAGCCAATATCGATCTTGGCCTTGATCACGCTGGAATGCACATCCTGGGGTGAGTTCCATTCGTATGGAAAACCCCGCCCGCTGAAAACCATCACCAGGATCGGGATGAACATCAGGATCAAGAAGGGAATGGTGTACATGATCAGTTCAGCAATCCGTCGTATGGATGTGCTCCACCCGGCTCGCGATACAAACTGAACCAGGATAAAAAATAAAGCTCCCAGTGCAATCGTTAGTACGAACATGAAGTTCGCCAAGTAGGAGTGCGAGACGAATCGCAGCGCCCCATCCTCAGAGCCTTGCGGGCCTCGCATAAAAAGTCCCAGAACGGCCCCCAAAGCCAAGAGGATCAATCCAACGGTGAAAAGCGGTGAGGCCTTCCACTTGCTCGGTAGGTTAATCGTTTCTAAATCGTACTTGGAACTCATGTCGGTACTTTGAATACTTAGGTTGGCCGCGATGGATTTTAGCTCGGAGGATCCGTAGCCTAATTGTTTGGGGTTGCAGGATTTCCAGTCAAGCTGCTTCGTTGCTCGACAGGAACATCCTCGATCTTGGCGTTACGGGATCTTTGCAGTGCTTTTACGTACAGAACAATTGCCCAACGCTCTTCGGGGGTGATGGACGACGCGTAGGAAGCCATTTTGCCACGTCCGGCACTGATCGTTTCAAAAATCTTACCAACGGGTTGGGCTTGAACTCGGTCGGCATGCAAGGAGGTTGGAATGGTCCAAGTGTCTTGTCCGAGATTGGCAGCACGCTTTGCGACCAAACCATCCCCGTAACCAGCATAACCGTGGCAAGCAGCACAGTAAGTCTCATACTTCGTCTTACCCAATTTCATGTTGGTCTCATTTGCCTCGATGGGCAGTTTCTCTAGCCAACTACGCACTGGATCTTGGGCACCACCACCATCACCACCGGTTGGTGGCTGTATACTGCTAGATGGATTGCTCGTCGTCGAAACGAAAATCGTTTGGTCCGTTGATAAGCTCGATACACCCGATTTCATCGGATCATATCCTAGGTAAAAAGGGTCTTCGTTGACCAATTGGCCCCGGGAAACCGTTCCAGGAACTTGTGGACGCATGGTCCTGCCGTCTTTGAATATCGTGGTGGTTTGCTGAGGCTTCTTCTTGGGTTGAAAGTCCATATCGAAGAAGACGTGCCATCTGGGCAGATCGCTGAAACTAGCTCGCATGTTCATAACGATCGAAGCAGGAATCAAACCAGCTAGCACTAAAAGTAAAGCGCCCAACCAAATCGGTCTTGGGATTTCCGTCGGGCTCGCATCTTCGACCACCTCGCTCAAGGAAGCCGGGTGAACCGATTCGAACAACTCTCGCACCGACTCGCGGTTGTAGTATTTGTCGCTGGAATCAACGAACAGAAAGAATCGGTCGTTCGTCGCACGATCAAATTGCGGGTTGTTGAAAACCGGATTGCTAAATCTAGGCAATCCATTCAAGGCCAACATCCCGAGAACCGAGGTGAAGGCAGAGAAAAGAATTGTCAGTTCGAACGATACAGGGATCGAGGCCGGGGTAATACCGAATGGCTTGCCCGAGATGATGTAGCGGTAATCAACACCGTTCATCCACCACTGCATGAGCAAAGCGGTGCACAAGCCAGTTAGGCCTGCACAAAGTACGATGAACGGAAGAATCGTCGGCTTAATGCCCAAGGCATGATCGATGCCGTGAACCGGAAAAGGAGTGAATGCATCGGTTTTAGTGTATCCTGCATCCCGCACCTTCTCGGCAGCATGAAGCAGATCGTGTTCGTTCTCGAACTCGGCCATCCAACCACACGCCTTGGGAGGACGCGGCTCTTTGTTCGCTTTGGCTTTGTGCTCGCTGGTATTCATGTCTTTACAAAGGATTGTTGATTGGTTCGATGGGTGCTTCGATTTCTAGTGACCGGTGTGCCCGTGTCCGGTGTGC
>JBJTAQ010001014.1:0-4325 GCA_046090945.1 Pirellula sp. | reverse complement strand
CCGACGTTTTGATGAGTCATTGGCCGACGCAGAAGTCAGCCTATTGAATTACTTGGCCTTGGCAAACTTGGCCTTGTCGTAAGCGGCATCGCCGAAGAGATTTGTGAGCTTGTCATCATCGCTCATCTTCTCAGCCTTGCCCTTGCAGTTGTCGCAGCAGAATGCAACCTTGGCACCCTTGAACTCGACGCTCTTGTCAGCCTTGATCTCACCTCCGGAGAATGGGCAAGCCTTTTGGGTGACTTGACCGGTGGCGATCAGTTGGTGATTGGCCTTGGCGGCCATAGCTTTCTTGTCACCTTCGAACTTGCCTTTGCAGTTATCGCAGCAGAAGTAGACGTTGCCGTCCTTCCAGGTGCTCGACTTGGCTTCTTTGGCAGCGGCACCAGAAACCATGCACTTGACCTTGGTGAAGTCGATCTTGTCGGCATAAGCGGTAACAGCAGTGAACGCAAACAGTGCGGCGATGGCCGCTGCAAAAAGATTCTTCATCAGAGACTCTCTCCAATATGGATACGGGGAACAAACAACCATTAAGTTCAGGACCGTACATGGTAGGGGTGCATAGTCCTGAATGTCAATCTCGCACCCGTCAAAACCGAAAAAAAGGCATAATTTTTACTTATGCCATCCGAGCCATGAGCAGTTCGTGTTGGCAGAGGAGTTCTTTTGGCATGGAATGGTAGAGTTTGAGAAAGAACTGATTTTGGCTGGTGATTTCGGCCAGAAAGTCCTCGCGTTTGAATTCCATGGCTGCGTCGAACTCGAGTTGGCTGAACCCATCAAGGCCTTCGACACAGAAGTCTTCCCAGTCGGGTGTCCAACCGATGGGAGTTTCATGCCCAGGAATTCTTCCTTGACAGCGTTTGACGATCCATTCGAGGACTCGCAAGTTTTCACGGAACCCTGGCCAAAGAAAATTCCCTTGTGAGTCTTTTCGGAACCAGTTGACGTGGAAGATGCGAGGTAGTCTGCGGATGTGTTTACGCATATCGAGCCAATGGGCGAAGTAGTCGCCCATGTTGTATCCGCAGAAAGGGAGCATGGCCATTGGATCGCGTCGGACGGTGCCGACGGTGCCACTTGCTGCGGCGGTGGTCTCAGAGCCTTGGGTTGCCCCTAAGAACACGCCGTGGGTCCAGTCAAAGGCTTGGAAGACCAGGGGCATGGTCGTTGGGCGTCGCCCTCCGAAGATGATGGCATCGATGGGCACACCTTGTGGGTCTTGCCAGCGCGGATCGATGTTGGGGCATTGGTCGGCGGGCGCGGTGAAGCGGGAGTTAGCGTGGGCGGCCAACCTGCCGCAACCTGGCGTCCAGTCTTTTCCTGTCCAATCGATCAAGTGCTCAGGGGCTGCCGAGAGACCTTCCCACCACACGCCACCTTCATCGGTCAGAGCGACATTGGTGAAGATGGTATTTTTCGACAGGGCTTGCATGGCACCGGGATTGGATTGCCATGAGGTTCCTGGAGCGACGCCGAAGAAGCCGGTTTCGGGATTGATCGCATGGAGTTTGCCGGAGTTGCCTGGCCATAACCAAGCGATATCGTCGCCGACGAGGGTTGTTTTCCAACCGGCTTGTTGGTACTTATCCGGCGGGACGATCATGGCCAGGTTGGTTTTTCCGCACGAGCTCGGGAAGGCTGCCGTCAGGTAGGTTTTGGCTCCATCGGGGCTTTCTAATCCCATGATGAGCATGTGTTCGGCCATCCATCCATGATCTCGAGCGATGGTGCTTGCGATCCGCAGAGCGACACATTTTTTTCCTAGAAGGGCATTTCCGCCGTAGCCTGATCCGTAGGACCACACCTCGCGTGCTTCGGGGAAATGGACGATGTATTTTTCGTCGTTGCAGGGCCAAGGGACATCGTTTTGACCTGGGGACAGTGGCGAGCCGACGCTATGAAGGCAAGGAATAAAGGCGCCGTGGGCTCCGATTTTGTGAAATACCTTTTGCCCCATGTGGCACATGATCTTCATGCTGATGACCACGTAGGGTGAATCGGTAAGTTCGACACCGACGAGGGCCAGGGGGCTATCGATGGGTCCCATACAAAACGGGACTACGTACATTGTCCGACCTTTCATCGAGCCAGTGAACTTGTCTCGAAGCAGGCTTCGCATTTTGTCGGGATGTTGCCAGTGGTTGGTGGGCCCGGCATCGTATTCTCGAAGCGAGCAGATGAACGTGCGGTCTTCAACACGTGCGGTATCCGACGGATGGCTTCGCGCTAGAAAACTGTTGGGATGGAGTTTGGGGTTGAGCCGGACGAGCGTCCGGGACTCGACGAGTTGATCGGCTAGTCGATGCCATTCCTGATCGCTTCCATCGCACAGAACGATTCGGTCGGGCTGGCACATTGATGCCATTTTGCGAATCCATTTATCCAGGGCTGCATTGGGGCAGTCGAACGGGAGTTTTTCGATTTCGCTAATACTCATGTTGTTTTCAGGGATAGATGGAAACTGCGAAGACTTGGGATTCAGCAGAGGTTGTCGGTTTTATGCACAAGCGAAACATTATGATCGATCCAACTAGAGTTGACCATCAGTGTGCCGGAGGTGGATTGTCCTTCGGTCGCCTTGATCTCTTTTTTGTACTATTCGCATCATCGAATGTTGTTTTTCGGCGGAGCAGGTGGTGGTAGTGCTGAGCGAAGCGGTGAGCTTCGTCCCGCACGTACTGCAGCAACCTCAAGGCAAACGAATCGCGACCGAGCCTCAGTGGTTCTTTCTCTCCTGGCCGATAGATCTCTTCTTGTTGTTTGGCCAAAGAGACCAGCACCGGAGGGGTCAGGTCGCAATCCCTGAAGGCAGCCAGTGCGGCATTGAGTTGGCCTTTGCCTCCGTCGATCATGAGCAAGTCAGGGAATGTGTCTTCTTGGATGGCCATCCGGCGAAAACGTCGAGAAACGACTTCATGGATCGAACGGAAATCGTCGATCCCTTCGACCCCTTGGATCTTGTAGCGTCTGTAGCCGGGTTTGAAGGGCAAGCCATCGAGGAATTGGACCAGTGATGCGACGGTGTCCTGGCCTCCCAAATGGGCGATATCGATCCCTTCGATGACACGTGGGTCGCGATCCATGCCCAGGACTTTCCTCAGAGCTCGCATCCCGCGCTTGGGGTCGATGTAGAAGACCTCTGGCTGGGCATGGGTATCGATCTGTCCGCGTCGGTTGAGGTTCTCCAAGAGCCGAATCTCGTCCCGAATCTTGGCAGCCTTTTCAAAATCCAACTGCTTGGACGCATCGAGCATCTCCTGGTGCATCTGGGCCAACAAACGTTGCGAGCCTCCTTCGAGAAATGTTTGCAAGCGACGGATGTCCCGTTTGTAGTCCTCTTTGGAGATTCGGAGGTTGCATGGAGCCGAGCATTGTTGGATGGATGCCAGCAAGCATGGTCGAAACCATTGCCAGCGAGGATCACTCTGATCGATGTCTAGCGAGCAGGTTCGGAAGCGAAAGACTCGCTGCATGACTTGCAATGCGCCTCGCAGTTGGCCGGCGCTGGTAAAAGGTCCGTAGAGTTTGGCTCCTTTGGCCTTCGGCGAACGAGTTACTTCGACCCTCGGGTAGTCCTCGTGGGTGGTGATCATGAGGTAAGGGAACGTTTTGTCATCTTTGAGATCTTTGTTGTAACGTGGCTGGATGTCTTTGATCAGACGATTCTCGGTCAGCAGGGCGTCGACCTCGCTTGCGCACTCCATGTAGTCGATATCGGCGATCTCGTGGATCCATTCGGCCGTTCGGGCTTCTTTCTCGGCTGTGGACTGAAAGTAGCTGCCGGCGCGCGACCGCAGATTCTTGGCTTTGCCGATATAAATCACCACCCCGGAAGCATCCTTCATCAAATAGACGCCGGGAGTTTGGGGGAATTCACGGACCTTTTGTGCAGCTTTTCGATACCCAAGGTTACCGGACGATTTGTCGGAGTCGGCTAGCTCGGGATTCGAGTCAGGCTCCGAATCGCTGGATTTTTCGTCAGACACACCCCCTCCTTTTTGGTAGGATTTTGGACTCTTTGGTTAGCGATCCTGCAATTTTGCCCCTTGTACAAGCCCTCGCCGGGCTTTATGGTGATTCGTCATGGACCGGGTTGTTTCGACCCGACTTTTCTCTCCGTGCACAACCTTTATGAGCCAAAACGGTTCGCGTGTCGAGCAAACTCTGCAAGTATTTCGGGGGATTCGCCCTGCGGTCCTGCCGTCGTTGCTGCTGTGTGATTTTGCCAATCTCCACCGAGAAGTCGAGCGACTCGAAGAGGCTGGCGTCGAGGCGTTGCACCTGGATGTCATGGATGGTCAGTTCGTTCCGAATCTGAC
>JBJTAQ010001013.1:0-1929 GCA_046090945.1 Pirellula sp. | reverse complement strand
TTCTTTGCGAAGTTTCGCCAATTCTTGGCGTTTCTTTTTAATCTCTGAGTCGTTCCAGGATAACGGGAGGGTTGGAGCATTGGACTCCGCTGGAAGTTCGATTGGCTCGGCGCTGTTTCGTGCATTGTTCCCCCCCGATGCCCCATAGCGGGTGTCCGTTGAGAGGAAAATCCCTGCGACTGCCGTGTATTGTTTTTGCGAGATCGGTTCGAACTTGTGATCGTGGCAACGAGCGCATGCCATCGTCATGCCCATCGTCGCTTGGAA
This sequence comes from Pirellula sp., assembly GCA_046090945.1. GTDB lineage: Bacteria > Planctomycetota > Planctomycetia > Pirellulales > Pirellulaceae > JBKCUI01. The sequence goes on along the minus strand of JBJTAQ010001013.1, from coordinate 1,662 downwards.
TACCACGTCGATCTGCTCGTCTGCTTGATCCAATGCAAACAGCTTCTGATTTCCTTCGTTGATGTTCTTCGACCCGAGAGCCAGAAACCCCGTGGCGACGATCCCTTGAGCTTTTTCGTTCGTGTCATCGTTCTCGAGCAGATCCCCGGCAAGTTGCTCGATGAGAAAGCGATCGAAAGGTTTGTTGTTGCGGAACGAATCGATGACCCAATCCCGGTATCGCCAAGCTTGGTTGTAGGGAACATTCACATCCCGTCCTGAGGATTCTGCATATCGGGCCACGTCTAGCCAATGTCGAGCCCAATGCACCGCGAAGGCTTCGGTCTCGAGCAATGGATCCACCAGTTGCTCGATCGCCTTTTGGCGAGGCACACCGTTGGATATTGATTCAGAAAACGCGCGGACTTGGTCGATCGTCGGTGGCAAGCCGGTTAAGTCGAAATACAACCGACGGAGGAGTGCCTCTGGCTGAGCATCAGCGACGGGTTGGATTTTTGCATCGCGTTGTTTCTGTGCGATGAATCGGTCGATGGTGGTCCAAGCCCATGGATCTTGGTCGGGAATCGAAGGCTTGCTCAGGGGCTGATAAGCCCACCAGGACTTGGCTGACTCGTTGATTTCTTCCTTGGCGATCAGATGATCCTCTTCCTTGCGGGGATCTGGTGCCCCCATGCGCACCCAGCGAGTAAGTTCTTTGATCTCGTTGGGACTAAGTTTTCCGCCTGAGCTTTTTGGGGGCATCGACAGATCAGGATCTTGTTGCTCGATCGCCTTGATCAACAAGCTCTTCAAAGGGTTCTTTGCAACGATTACCGGCCCGCTGTTGCCTCCCCGCAGCATCGCTTCGCGCGAGTCGAGTCTCAAACCACCTTCGGCCTCCCCCGATTCAACCGAGTGGCAGGAGTAGCATTTGGTTGCAAGGATCGGACGAATTCGCGTCTCGAAGTACTGGGTCTCTTGTTTTGTCAGTTTCGGCGAGACTTCGATCCCTTCGCTTTGCTCCTGACCAAGGGTGGTGCCGGCGCAGGAGAAAAAGCCGAGCAAGGCTGCCAAGAAAGGCAATGCCAGAGATTTGGCTGAAGGATTAGATACAACGGGCCGGGCGGTTGGATACCAGCGGTCGTCGCAAGGTCCTGGCCCTACTGGATGGCCGAGCATGAGAAATTCCCTTCATGCAGCGTGCGTTAGGTGGGTGTGTGATGTACGTTACTCTCGACCTGTGCGTTGCGGAACCAACCGAATCTGGGGTGCTTCGCTCAAGGCCAATAGGGGTAGGCTAACCCATTTCTGACGGGGTTGTTTCGGGGCGTCGTTAATTTTTTCAGAAAAATCCGTTCGCTCGTGGGATTCTTTGTAGGGGAAATGGGGTTTTGTCATTCAAATTCGGGGGTTTTTGGGTAATCTCGGCGGTCTCTGGCCCAAAATGGATTGGTGGCTTTTTTAGAAAGCATAAGAATACGACTATTTCTTTGTGATTTGATCCGAACACAAGCACTGGGAGTGAACTTGAACGAACCGATTGGCCAAGGCGATAGGCAGGAAGCTCCGGCGGTCCGAGACCGATGGCGTGGGATGGAAAAGACCCACGTTGCAATTGTTGGCATGGGGACGGTCGGAACCGGGGTTGCGAGGTTGCTACTTGATCATGGAGATCGGCTAGCT
>JBJTAQ010001012.1:0-9127 GCA_046090945.1 Pirellula sp. | reverse complement strand
TTGAAGGGGAGTTCCCGACCATGGCATCAATCCAGGAACGAGTCATTGATATCGTTGCCGACCAACTCGGTGTCGAGAAGGATAAAATCACTCGCGATACCCATTTCGTGAACGATCTGGGCGCCGATTCGCTCGACACGGTTGAACTAGTGATGGAGTTCGAAGAGGAGTTCGATATCGATATTCCTCAAGATGCGGCTGAGAAAATTCAGCGCGTCGGTGAAGCCATCGATTACATTGAAAAGCAATCCTAAGCGATTGTTTCTTGAACCGGCGGCAAGTCCGCTGGTCGTATCGCTAGCATCGTATCTTCAGTCACTCGGGATTGACCGATAGCGTCGTCGGGCAATCCCAGTATTCTTATGATAGCAGTTGCATGAATCGTCGAGTTGTCGTCACTGGGCTCGGATGCGTTACCTCCCTGGCCTTGGAAGTTTCCTCGCTATGGAAGGGAATTCTTGAAGGAAAAAGTGGTATCCATCCACTTACCATCCTCGACACCACGCACCATAAGGTCCGGTTCGGCGGCGATGTGCCCAACTTCGATCCAGGTGCCTCCTGCGAACCCAAGGAAGCCAAGCGGCTAGACCGCTTCTCTCTGTTTGCCATCTGGGCTGCGTATCATGCCGTGAAAGACTCCGGCTTGGATTTCTCTAAAGAACAGTCTCATCGCTGTGGCGCCATCGTCGGCTCTGGCATCGGTGGACTCAATGAGATCGAAGATCAAAACCTGAGACTCAATACCAAAGGACCCGATCGCGTGAGTCCTTTCACGATCCCGAAGATGATGCTCAACGCTGCCGGTGGCAATCTCGCAATTCAATACGGCCTGCGAGGCCCGAACTTCGCCATCGCAACAGCTTGCGCTTCAAGCAACAACGCGATGGGCGATGCACTCAAATGCATTCGCTACGGCGAAGCCGATGTGATGATCACCGGAGGAACCGAAGCAGCTATCACCCACATGGGCGTGGCCGGCTTCTCGAATATGAAGGCCCTTTCAACACGCAACGATGAACCTGAAAGAGCCAGCCGACCCTTCGATGCAGATCGCGATGGGTTTGTACTGAGCGAGGGCGCAGGGATTCTGGTCTTCGAAGAACTCGAACACGCCAAAGCTCGCGGTGCTCGAATCTATGCCGAGGTCCTCGGTTACGGCGGTTCCTGCGATGCCGGTCATATCACCGCCCCGGACGAACAAGGCCGTGGGGCTGCCATGGCCATGCAAAACGCACTGATCGACGCCAAGCTTAACGCCTCCCAAATCGATTACATCAATGCACATGGCACCAGCACTCCTCTAGGCGACAAAGCCGAAACCGTCGCCGTCAAAGCCGTGTTCGGAGAATCTGCCCGATCCGTCGCAATCTCCAGCACCAAGGGTCACCTAGGCCATGCGCTCGGAGCAAGCGGTGGAATTGAGATGATCCTAGCCATCCTAAGCTGCTACCATAACATCATCCCACCGACGATCAACCTAGAAACTCCCGATCCAAACTGCGATTTAGACTACACTCCGCTGACTCCTCGCGATCGCAAAGTCCAATACGCCATGAGCAACAGTTTCGGATTCGGCGGTCACAACGCAACGCTTATCTGCGGCAAACTCTAGACGGAAAAGTCTAGGCAAACAACCTGTTTTCGCACACAATACTCGGCGATCGGTTCATTCCAAGCTGGTTCTTTACCCTTGAGGATCGCCATGAAAACCTCGTTTCGTTTCTGCTTGCTAACTCTCCTGAGCATCGCCCTCAGCGGCAACTTCAATTATCCGGCGCGGAGCGATGAGGGAATGTTCCCCATCAGCGAACTTGCGAATATCGGTCTGAAAAGACGAGGCATCGAACTCTCTGCGGACGAAATCTTCAATCCCCAAGCCGTCAGCGTCGTCGACGGTATATGCCGAGTTAACGGCTGTACCGGGTCGTTCGTATCCAACGAAGGGCTGATCATTACCAACCATCACTGCGCGTTCGATGCAATCCAAAAAGCCAGTACCCCGCAGCGCGATCTGCTGACCGATGGCTTCATCGCTCTCAATCGGGCAGACGAAGTCCCGGCACCCAACTACACCGTGCGTATCACCGAGTCCTACTCGGATGTCTCAGCCCAAGTCCTTGCGGTAGCTACTCCCGAAATGACTTCCGTCGAACGAACCAAAGCCATCGATCGACGAAAAAAAGAACTTGAACTCCAAGCCGAGAAGGACAATCCGGGCATGCGCGCCGAAGTTGCCGAAATGTTTGTCGGCAAGACATACGTCCTGTTTCTCTATACCTATCTTAAAGATGTTCGCCTCGTCTTTGCCCCACCCATCAGCGTCGGTGCCTTCGGCGGTGAACTCGATAACTGGGAATGGCCAAGACACACCGGCGATTTTTCCTTCATGAGAGCTTACACCGCCCCAGACGGAAAACCTGCCGATTATTCGCCCGATAATATTCCCTACCGACCTAAACGGCCGCTACAGGTTCAAGCCAAAGGAATCGACGAAGGAGATGTCGTTTTTCTGCTTGGGTACCCAGGCCGAACCGTTCGCAATCGAACCGAAAGTTTCGTGAAATACGAAGGTTCCATTCGACTCCCACTGATTGTTGAACTCTACAGTTGGCAGATCGCCGAGATGGAAAAAGCCGGCGCGAAAGACCGTGCCGTGGCGATCAAACACGCCACTCGGATCAAGTCGCTGGCCAATGTCGAGAAACGCTCACGGGGACAACTCATCGGAATCGAGCGAGCCAAGATCCAGCAGCAGCGAGCAGACCGAGAAACCAAACTCAAAGCATTCATCGCCAGCGATCTGAACAAGTACGGCAAGTATGCGTCAATCCTCGAACAGATCGATGAAGTCTACTCGGAGATGTCGAAAAAAGGGAAGTTGGAAATCTACTTGCGAGAATTGCGAACGGCTCCAAGAGCTCTAGCCATCGCCTTTGCAATCTACGATGCTGCCATCGAGAGGGCCAAACCAGACATCGAGCGCGAAGCTCCCTACATGGATCGCAATTTTGCTCAAACCTCCCAGCAAGTCAAACTCGATGCCGGAGACTGGGACCAAGCGACCGATGCGAAGATGCTCGAAGGTATGCTCAAGCGACTGCAGGCGACGACCGGAATTCAAGACATCGAGCCAGTAGCAAGAGTTCTAAACGCGAATGAATCTCTCGAAAAATTGACCCGCTCGGTTATGGAAAATACTAAACTCGGGGATGTGGAGTTCGTCACGAATTGCTTGAACAAGTCCCCGCAGGAACTTGCGAGCTTGAACGATCCTGCACTCAATTGGATCATCGACTTGTACCCAATCTATGTCAAACAAAGGGAAAAAGATAAGGAGCGGGAGGGCAAACTCAATCAACTCTACGGAGCCTTGATCGAAATCCAGCGACTCGCCGAGGCATCGGAATTCATCCCGGATGCAAACGCCACACTTCGTCTAACCGTCGGCAGAGTTGAACCGTACTCGCCCGTCGATGCAATCATTAAGACGCCGATGACGACACTTAACGGATTGCTCGAAAAGACCACCGGACAAGAACCCTATATCACTCCACAAAAAGTACTCGAGGCCGCCGCCGAAAATCGCTTCGGCGGTTTAGCACACCCGAAACTAAAGACCGTACCAGTGGCCTTCCTCTACAGCACCGATACCACAGGCGGTAATTCAGGAAGCCCAGTACTCAATGCCAAAGGTGAACTTGTCGGTGTGAATTTCGATCGAGCCTTTGAAGCAACAATCAACGACTTTGCTTGGAATCAGCGATACAGCCGATCTATCGGTGTCGACATCCGTTACGTTCTATGGATCACCGGCGAGGTCTTCGGAGCCAAGCACCTCGTCCAGGAAATGATGCCAGCTCGCCCGGTTCAATCGAATCGAGCAAAATGACAGAGTGACCGATAGAACAATTCAGCGCTGCATGTGCCAAGCGGGATCGCTGTAACGGCGTTGAATCCAGTCAAGAGTCATGGATTCATACACGGCGGCAAAAGGATGTTCGGTCCACGGTTCTTGAGCGTTCCATTCCATACGCAACGATCGTTGAAACTCGGACAGAAATCCTGCTCGATCCTCAAGGCTTCTACCGAGACTTTCAACAAACTCCCGATGCTCGCGACGTTGACGATACTCGGGTTGCTTGGGGGGTTCTAGAAGATAGCGCTCGATCCAATGCAGTGGCATATCGATCAGCAGCGTTCCGTGGTAGATCAACCAATCCCGCTTGACTCGCAGGGCATTACCCGAGATCTTTCGCCCCGCAATCGTCAAGTCGCAGATACCTTGGATTTCCACCTTGCTCTCTGAACCGATGGTATCCATGGCCGATTGCACTGCGCGCTGCATCCGAGTCATCACCGTCCGGTGTGCACCATCGAGTCCCCGACACTCAGGTCTTTGTCTCAGTGACAGCAGCAACGAGAACATCAAGCAACCAGGGCCAGCAACGATCGAAGCTCCTCCGCTCATGCGGCGTAATATCGGAACCTGATCCTGCATGCATATTACTTGATTCACTTCTTGGGAAACCCTCGAAGATCTTCCGACGACGATGCAGGGCTTTTGCAGTTCCCAAAGTCTCAACAACTCCGAATCCGCAGTGGCCCAAGCGGCCGAATCGCTGTATTCAAGCAACGCTTCGTCAAACGCGAGATTGGCCTCCGGTTGATCGAAGGAATAGTCCCAGAAATGCATCAGACGACTTCGATGATGGCCTTGAGCACACCATTCTCAGGCCGAGTGAAGGAATCAAAATCATCGATCACATGATCCAGATTTGTGCGATGAGTAATCCACGGATCGGTCTTGATCGTCCCGTTCTCAATCAGAGCGATGATGTAAGGGAAATCGCTAGGCAGTGCGTTTCGCGAGGCCAGTAACGTCACTTCGGGCCGGTGCAGAGCGGGGTGCTTGAACACAATCTCGTCTTGAGTAATCCCAACGTAGATCAACCGGCCGGTCGGAGCCACGAATTGGAAAGCCCCAGACATCGAGTAACGGTTGCCCGTGGCATCGATCACCACCGAATACAAATCCCCATCGGTAAATCGCTTGGCCGCCTCAAGACCAGAGTCGCCGGGAGTGACCTCGATGAGCCGATCGATCGCGTAGGTTCGACCCACGAAATCCAATCTTGCAGAGTTCATATCCATGACGGTGATCTGGGCACCAGAGAGTCTCACGAACTCCAGCGTTGCGATGCCGATCGGCCCTGCACCTATGATCAATACTTGGTCTTGCGAGGTCGATGCGGATCGCTGACTTGCATGGCAACCAATCGCCAATGTCTCGACCAAGGCTAGTTGATCCATCGTAAGTTTTTTCGACCGATGTAGTTTGTCGGCGCGAATCAGAAAACTCTCGCATAGACCACCGTCGGTCATCACTCCGATAACCTTCAAATTTGCACAGCAATTGCTCGCACCCTTGCGGCACGCATAGCATTGGCCGCAGTGCATATAAGGCTCGACGCTACAAGCATCCCCGGGTTGCACATTCGCAACGCCCGATCCGACTTCGAGAACCTCGACCCCAAGTTCGTGTCCAGGAATTCGAGGAAACGCGAAGAACGGGAATTTTCCTAGATAGCAACTGACATCCGTCCCGCAAACACCCATCCGGTGAGTTCGAACGAGCGCTTGGCCAGGTCCGGGCGATCCAGGAAAGTCGATCGATATTTCCCGAAGCTTTTTCGGTTCAGAAATTTGAATAGCGCGCATCAATGGTTCGAGTCGTACAGAGTGGTGCTTGGGTTTTACTCGTCACCCGTAACTCTGATCTTACCCGATTTCTCGGTGGACGGTTCTGAGCTAACAGGCGGCTGAGCTTCTCCGATCTTCAACTCGGTGTTGCTCGACGTACCTGCCGCAGCGGATGGCTCTACCGGAACTGGAGGAGCGACCTGTGCTGTTGGTGCCGGTAGATCACCCGATTCAGTGATTGCAGGCTTTTTGGAGGTCACCGTCGTTCCCTCGTTGGCCGCAGACGAGTCAGACGCAGCCGGGGCAGAAGCCGTGTTCGCCTCAAGAGTCGGTTCAACCGCGATCGGGTTTCCATTGCTATCGATAGGGATTCGTCGAGTGACGATCCTTGGTACCAAACGAATCTCAGTCACCGGTACGGTTTTCATCACCTTCTGGGGGACAGAAACCTTTTGCACGACTCGCTCCATCCGGGTGGTTTGGATCGGGGTTTCCTCAATCACCACCTCGTCCTTGTAGACTTCCTTCTGGACCGTCACGGGACGAACCACTTGCTCGGTAACGTATTCGACTTTTTCTTTGGCAACCCGTTTGGTCATCGGCTTTTGGACCGTTTGAGGAACCATCACTTTTTCCTGAACAGGTACCATCTTCTGGACTTGAATGGGAACCTGTTGGGCCACCACCTGATTCTCGTAACGCGTGGTAGTAATTGGAGTTTGCTGCTGCACAATCTCGCTTTGCATGCGAGTTGTAGTGACAGGGACTTGTTGCTGCATCACTTCCGTCTGCATCTTTTGAACCGTGACTGGAACCTGTTGCTGCAAATACTCCGTTTGCATCTTGGTCGAGGTCACCGGAACTTGGATGGTTTGGGTTTGTGGCATCAGACCCGTTTGCGGCACGGCAACTTGTTGATAATTCGGTTGGTAGTAAACCGCTGTGGAGGTTTGGCCAGCCGATTGATAAGGAACCCAGTTGAGGCCTCCGGGTTGGTAGATCTGCTGTCCGTTGACAGGGTTGACTCCATAGGCGGGTTGGGTCCAGCGCAGATGGTATCGAACATCGCCAGGTTTGTAGTAATTCTGAGCCATGTAGCCACCCGCATCAACCGTCGCGGGTTGATAAGTCGTCACGGGCATCAGCGAGGTAACCGCTTGGGCCTGCATCACCGTCTCGGTCACTGGCCGCTGGACTGCAACAGTCTGCGTCTGCATGGTTGTTTCGGTCACCGGTCGCTGAACCGTGTATTGCTGAGTTTGATAAGTAGTCTCAGTGACAGGTTTTTGTACGAGAAAATTTTGAACCGCAACTTGGGTTTCGGTGATGGGTTTCTGGACGGTTGTGTACTGAGTTTGATATTGCGTCTCGGTGACCTGTTTGTAGCTCGTTACGGTTTGCTCGACTTGCGAGGTTTCATTCACAAGCGTCGTTTCGTCGACGTATTCGACCTTAGTGACAGGTTTGAGGACCGAATAAGTTTGGTTGACCGTCGAGGTCTCGATGACCGGTCTGCGGACCGTGACAGCTTTGCGTTCGACGCGCGTTTCAGTTATGGGCCTATAACTGACGATCTCTCGCTCGACCATCACTTCTTGGATTTCGACTTTATTGCGAGTCACCGGGACTTGCTCGTAAACCGTCTCGGTCTGCAGTCGATAGCGGATCGTTGGAAGGGCTGGACCACAAGGTGCACAGTCTTGTGCCGGAACGCGATCCGAAAGAATGCAGAGCGTCAATAACGCTCCGATCGGCGCTGAATGGACTAGACTCGAACGAAGGGAAGCGACAAAAGCTTGGCGGTTTTCGGATCGATGGGACATCTGAGATCGAATGAAAAGGAACTTGAGAGATTTCCGAAACGATGTCCAATATTTTTGTCAAAGAAGCCATCTGTATCAAATAAGAAATTGGAATCGGCAACAAAAAATCCAATGCAAAGCTTTTTGTCAGTGTTCTTTAGGAAAAGTTGCTATTTTTTCTCGAATCGTCAGACATTACCATTTTTACAAACCGCGCAATTGTTACGATCCATGCAAACGGAATAGACCAGTCCAAAACGTCCTTTTCTAGTCGCCGCAGAATTCGCAGGCCGCCTATTTTAACAATCTGATCTAAGGCAGATTCATTCAATGCTTCCGAACGATCTGGGGGTCCTGGTGGTCGGTCATGGGACCCGTAAACCAAGCGGACAAATGCAATTGATGCAAATGGTTCAGCAAATGCGCCAGTTACAGCCTCAATGGGTGATCGAGCCATCCTTTCTTGAGTTGGCTCAACCGAATATAGCCCAAGCCATCGAGACGCTCAGTGGACGTCAAATCCGACGCATCATCGTCGTTCCGATCTTGCTCTTTACGGCAGCCCATGCCAGGTCCGACATACCCGAAGCCGTAGAGGCTTGTGCCAACGAGTACCGCATCCAAGTCGTTGCCCAGACACCGTCGCTCGGGACGACCCCAGAGGTCATTGCGTTATCGAATCAACGCTATCAGGAAATGACACTCGGCGTATTGCAAGGAGGGTGTCCGGTAAATCACTGCGGTTATGGTCAGACCGACAAGTGCGCCGAGAGTTGTCCGCTGATCGGTAAATCCTTCGAGAGGGTTGCGTTGGCGATGGTAGGCCGAGGGACCAGCGATCCGGAGGCGATCGCGCACATGCGACTGTTTACGAAACTTGCAAGCGAGGAGCGAAATGTTCAGTGGGTCTCAACAGGATTTTTCGCAGGAGGAGAACCGACGGTCGAGCAATTGCTCGACCAAGCAGCCGCGGCAAGTGTTGATGGGCAAGCTTGCGATGCGGTGATCCTTCAACCTCATTTGTTATTTGAGGGAGAGTTGATGGACCAGCTGCGATCGAAAGTCAAGCAGTATCGCAATGAGTATTTAGATCGCGAGTGGATTCTAGCTCGATGTTTGGGAGCCGATCGAGCTTTGGCCGAAGTATTTATCAACTTCGTCAAAGCAGCGGTTGCGAATATCTGATTCCATTCCCCAATTCGATTGAGCCTACCAAAAAAACGAATCCCATAGTCAACTTGCTTCGATTTCACTTAGGCCGTCCGTAGAACCTTCAATAAACCCTCGTCGACCTGCTCTATCGACCTGCTCTATCGACCTGCTCTGGCCCACTCTTGCTCGACCCCTATTTGCTAGCCATTTTATCCGCCCGCTCGCGCGGGGTCTGTCCCCACTGCGTTCGTCATCGCTTGCGCGGGGACTGTCCCCACTGCATTCGTCGAATTTTTGCTAGCCTTCTAGATAAGATCACCATCGCTTCGTTCCGCGGTCAGTCGGCCGTTTAAAAGTCTTGAGCAAACCCGAAAATATTCTTGACCAAATTCGAGACCCATTTCGCTGAATATGCATAATTAGCGTCTTGGTAGTTAGGCTAAAGGATTTGCCTAAACAAGAGAGTCACTGCC
>JBJTAQ010001011.1:0-3805 GCA_046090945.1 Pirellula sp. | reverse complement strand
CGATCGTACCTCACCAACCGCTTGCCCGAGGCGGGGTGAGGGGAGCATGGAAAAAGATCTTTAACCGATTGGCTAGCACTTTGCCGACTTGCGCTTTTTACCGATCAAGCCCTTGGCCTGTACCTTTTCGACGATGTACTGCGTCACGTCGGGTACCTTGCAGCCATTATCGCCCAAGTCTGCGTCGATCCGGCCGATCTTTTTGGCCGCTTTAAGAACTCTCGAAGTCAAAGGAGCAACATAGCTACCCACCGAAATGAGAAAGGCATTCATCTGATAACGGACCACATCCGTTTGTTTATGAATCCGATCTTCGATACGTCCAATCAGAACCTCAAGCACGGCTAAGTCCAGGTCAGAGTCCGGCTTAATCGAAACGATAGAGCCCAAAGTCGCCCAGCCGGCGACCGCTGCGTTTGGCTTCTTGGAATCGATCCACTCAAGTCCCAGTTCCCATCCATATTGGCTACCGGCAGCAACCCAAGGCACAGTCCAGGTGCATAGCATTCGGCAATTGGCCTTCGAAAGCCAACCCTTAAGATCCTTCTTGGTCATCTTGGCATCGTCGGCGATCAATCCAGCTAAGTACATCGCATCGTAAACGCCCGTGTCGTAGAGTTCGATGGCCAATCGGTAGTCTCTTTTTACCCGTTTGACGATCTTTTGCATGTCAGAAATCTTGGTGCCATAGCAAGGCTCCTGGACCCCGTGTCTGAGCAGGATTCGCTTGTAGCTCTCCCCGCCGAGCGACTCAAGTTCGAGAAGAATTTCCTGGGTTGTAAGCATCGCCTCAGGCTACTTCCCAACCTTTGCGATAAGGCTTACTCAGGAGTTGATTGGCTGCATCGAGACCTCGGTTCGCGATATCAGCAGGGGTTGCTTGCGTTGTTTGAGCTTTGACAACCCGACCCTTGGAAGGATCGTAGACGATCTCCAAGCCGGTACGGTAAGCGACGTTGCCGAGCAAGACGACTTCGGTGAACGCTCCTGCATAGTCGAAAGAACTACTGGTTTTGCCATTCCCTTTCGCGGCATCGATCCATTGGCGATGGTGTCCAGGAGAGGCGGGCAGATAAGGTTCCGGTGTCTTGATTTCTCCGCCGTTTTCCAAAGCGATGACTTTCGGCATTCCATCGTGAGCGATCGCGATCTTGCCTCGATCCCCGATGAACAACGAGCCGTTCATTGGTAGCTCTTGGGCGATGGCACCTTTGGGTGTTGTCTCTCCCTCGTACCAGTGGACCTCGACAGGCGGCAGATCGCCTCGCTGACCAAACGCAAACCGCGTGTGCATCCACTTGGGCCCGCTGTATGGATCAGGCGCTGGACCTTCGGAGACAACCGTCACCGGACCAGAAAGCTTGAGTCCCCAGAATGCCGGATCCATCAAATGGATCGCCATATCGCCGACAGCGCCGCAACCGTAATCCCACCAACCCCGCCACCGGAACGGGACAAAGGCGCTGTGGTAATCGCGCTGTGGTGCAGGACCGAGCCACAGGTCCCACTTAAGGTTCTCAGGAACACTCGGTTTGTCGGTTGGCAAAGCGACCCCTTGCGGCCACCACTTGCCAGGTCGATCGGTGATGACGTGAACTTGGCGTACCGGTCCGATGGAATTGGTTTGAAGCAATTCGACCAATCGCAAGTAGCCCGGGTGTTCATGGTTCTGGGTCCCCATCTGCGTCGCGACACCCTTCTCCTTGCTCAGCGCCGCAACGATCCGAGCTTCTTCGACGGTATGGGTCAGAGGTTTCTCGCAGTAGACATGCAAACCGCGTCGCAGCGCGCGGACTGTCGCCGGTGCATGATGGTGGTCTGGTGTTCCAATGACCACCGCATCGAGCTTGGTCTGCTCGATCAGTTCCCGGTAATCAAAGAACTTTTTGGCGTTCGGGAAGCGGCTTCCTGCTCCATTGAGCGTATTGGTATCGGCATCGCAAAGAGCGACGATGTTTTCCGAGCTCACCGCATCTAAATCCCCCGCTCCCCTGCCGCCGACCCCGATCGCTCCGATATCCAGGCGATCGTTGGCGCCCAAGATCCGACCGTAGGCTTGTGCCGAGCAAGCCATGAGGCTCGCGGCAACAGCGCCAGAGGTCCCTAAGAATCGTCGTCGAGAAGCGGTTCGTGTTGGATGCAATGGTTGCATGGATTCGGTTCGTTTCAAGGAAAGAGCCCCAGAGGAAAACCGCAGTATATCACGAGGATATCCCAAACGCATAGCGATCGCCGAGCGAGCTTCATTCTCCCCTCTCTGTGATCCTCTGTGACTCTGTGGTTTAATAGCTTTTCGCGAATTTTGAATTGAAAACTTTTTTGCTGGACCAAGCCATGAAAACCAACCTCATTCTTTCGATGCTGCTGACTATCACAAGTCCGCTTGGAATGCTTGACGCCCAAGTCCCCGAGCAGGGTCCAAAACTCGGGGACTCGCGCCGCGCTGAGCTAGGCCAACAAGTGACGCTCGAAGTCCTCTACATCCCACCGGGTGAATTCCGAATGGGAAGCACTCCGGAAGAAAAGAAGTGGGCCACGGGGATCGAAGGAGGTGCTCAAGCCGGCACCGAACGGGAATCCTACGAGGGCAAAGAACCCCGCGCGATGAAAGTAACAAGCGGATTTTGGATGGCACGCACCGAAGTCACCGTCGGTCAGTTCCGACGCTTTGCCCAAGAGACTGGCTACGTGACCGACGCGGAGAAACCCGATGGCAAGACCCAATGCTTCAACCCCGCTTGGACTCGCTACAACTTGAGCACCCAAGTCACCCATCCCTGGGAACCGATGCCTGGCAAAAGCTGGCGAGATCCTAACTTCCAATTTCCCATGCGAGACGATTTCCCAGTCGTATGCGTTAGTTGGACCGATGCCAAAGCCTTTGCCAATTGGCTCACACAGCACCAGAGGGCTGCTGGCCGGCTACCCGAGGGGCTCGTTTACCGACTTCCCACCGAGGCCGAGTGGGAATACGCATGCCGCGGCGGTAGCAAGGAGAGTCTGTATTTCTGGTGGGGCAACGAACTGGCCGATGGCGAAGGACGTTTGAACATCTCCGCCGTAGACTTTCTTCCCGATCGCAAGCAGAAGTGGCCGCTGGGTAGCGCTCCTTGGAGCGACGGATTCGCATTTGTTTCCCCCGTGGATCACTACGGTCCACGCGGGCGCAACGGCTTTGGGCTCGCCGATATGTGCGGTGGGGTATGGGAAGTCGTCCTCGATCACTTTGATCCAACCGGCGGACACGAACAACTGCACCTGACCCAAGAAAACTACCGTCCGGTATGCCGGGGAGGCAACTACTTTGACGTCCCAGGAAACGCACGCTGTGCGGTCAGGCTAGGACTAGCAGGCCCCCACTACTCTGATTCACGCGACGGCTTCCGCATCTGCTTGGGAAAACCTATCGGCGAATAATCGCTAAACAATATTCACTTGCCGATGACTTGATCCCACGATTTCAGGCCCGTCACTGGCAATAGCCCATCGGCAGCGGCTTGCCACTGCGGCGTACCAGCTTTGAGAAACAGATCGTAAATCGGTTTGGTGCTCTCCGGGTCTGCGATACTGCCTGGCACGTTGCGCCAAAGGCCAAGTCGCAACCCTCCTTCTTGGGAATGATCCACATGGCGATGGTAGATAAACGCATCGATCATCGGCAATCGCTGGCATTTCTCCCACGCATAAGCATAAGCGGCAGCTTGCTCCTGTTCTCTTTTCCTCTTTTTCTTTCTGTTTCCCCCTTTTTCTCTCCCCCTCCTCCTTCTTTTCTTCTCTTTCCCCCTCCTCTCTTTTCTCCTCCTTT
>JBJTAQ010001010.1:0-7368 GCA_046090945.1 Pirellula sp. | reverse complement strand
CAAAACCATGACGATGCTCAAGGTGTTCCAAAGGAGTCTCAACAGTCCTACAACCGAGCTAGCGATGGTTCCGGCGATAGCACTCAGAAGGCTCATCAGAAGGCTCACAAGTCTGTCCGATCGATGTGGTGATGAGGCGATGAGGTGATGTCGGGCAAGATGCGCGTTGCAAAAACTCGGCAACCGAACACACCGGGTGTTCACAACCGGATATTCGCTACAACCGTTCTATTTTTGGCATTTGGATCCTTTATTCTACTGGAAAACCCCAATTTGTTTGCACCGACTGGATAAGGAATTAGGATTGGGCAATCGTTTCTGACCGATTTTTGATGACCCCCATCGACTGTATTCGCCGTAGGTGAGTTCCAAATGCAATTGAGATTTACATCCTTGTGTACGCTGTTGCTTGCAGCGATTGTTTCGATTCCAGTACAGGCACAAGATCCGCTTGACGACGTCTACGGTCACGCGGTGCATGCCTACTTCCGGGGAGATGCCGGGACTGCACAGCAGTGGCTCAACGACGCCATTGCGGCCGGTAGCCAAGACCCTCGCGCCTACTACTTCCGAGGTTTGTGCCAAGCCGCCTTGTCGAATGATCCGGAAGCTGGCGCAAGCGATTTTGAGCAAGCAGCTCAACTCGAAATCGATGGCAAACGCGTGGTCAATGTCGGCAAAGCGCTCGAGCGGATTCAAGGTCCAGTGCGATGTCAAATCGAAGCCATTCGTCGCAAGGCTCGGTTGGCCTCTCGAGGCAAGTACATGGAGATGCAACGATTGCGTTATGAGCAAGGCATTCGCAACGGCGCGGCCGTGCCGGCATCGCCTTCGGATGCTCCACCCCGTCCGGTCCCATCGATCAACGATCCGTTCAGTGATGGTGCCGATTTGAACAAGGGACAACCAAAGCCAATGCCAGAGCAGGTCAAGCCGGCTCCGGCTTCGAACGATCCGTTCGGGGATGCTCCAGCTCCGGCCAATCCAGCTCCGGCGAACCCTGCTCCGGCCTCCGATGACCCATTCGGAGCAAGTCCAGCCAAACCGGCACCAGCTCCGGCTTCCGACGACCCGTTTGGCAACTAGGCCACCGGCTGAATCTCAGCAATGAATCAAGCGAACCGCTGAGGGGCTTGATCGGCTTCGAGTTACCCAAGGGCGGATTTCCAGCAGGAATCCGCCCTTTTTTCATTGGTGGCGTTCGTGAAATCTTGGTTCAAACTCAAGGACGAACTTGAAAAAACCACTTCCGCGATTTTCCCCTCGAATCTAAATTGTTTCGGTTTGTAGCGGAGCTCTAGCCGACTGGTGTCGGATCGGGTGGTCAAGTTGCAGTTCGTTTCATGAGCCAATCCCAGGGAAACCGGTGAGTAGCAAGTCGACAGGTAGCATGCCACCAGGTGGGCCCCAGCCCAACGGCCAAGCACCTTACAAAGTCGAGGATTTGAATCAGGTCCTAGGATTCCTGAATTTTTCCTCGGGCAAATCCGACGTCAAGTTTCTTTCGTCGCTGAATCGACTCTACGCAGCGGCGCTGAGCCAGGTCGACGGATCGGTTTTCGCCGGGCTCCCTGCATGGCTGAAGATCCAGCAATGGTTGGTGGATCAACTGAGTGTTTTGAAGCAGACCAACCCCGCGTTTTCTCAGAGCGAACAAGCCTCGAAGGTAATTGAATTGGTCTGGAGTTCGCTCCTGCCAGACTACCTGGACTTTCATAGCGACCTGCTTTTTCATCAGGAACCCGAAGGGATCTTTAACGGATTGTTCCTGGGGCGAGCTATCGAGTCGGTACTCAAGCAAGCCGGGCCTTGGGATCAACTCGATCGGATCGTCTCTGGTGCAATTCAAGAGCTCAACGACTACGTCGGCTATCGACCGGTAGCGACCCTTGAAGGGCACAACTTGGAGCCCTACGACCACGAGTGGGTTGGGACGATCCCATTATTCATTCGTGCAGTGGGTGTCTCGTACGGACCTTATCATGAGTTGATCGAAAGAACGTTAGCGATCCTCCAACAGACCTCCGAAACGATCCTGCGATCGGCACAGTTCGATCTTGGCCGATTGGACGAGATCGCCTTGGATCCTCGGTCTTATGACTTTGATCATCCGGTCAACACGCGGCCAAATTATTACTTTGGGCAATGGGATCCTCACCTGCTGGATTCGTCGGGGTTTTATCGGCGATTTGTGTTGCAGCAAGTGACCGTCGACGCCTTGATGATGCGTGTCAACAGCACGCCTGAGATCCCCAGCGACGAGCTATTGACGGAGGCTGCGGCGGTACTGGCCGGAACGATGCTTATGGCGGCTGGGATCTGCGGAGCATCTCCGAATTCGATCGCTTCGACGACCACGGTGATGGAATTGCTCAATCACATCGCATCCTATCGAGATGCCTTCTACGTCGAGTACCTTCCAAGGCTCGAGGGCAAGCATGCCGCAAGACTGCAGGCGGAAGCAAAAATCCGACGCCAGCCACTCGGAGGGGCGCGCCAAGCCCTCAACACGACCCTCGGCCGGTTGCGAGCCGCTCAGGTCGAACGGATCCAGGTGGCGCGTATTTTCGCTCGCATGGGAAGTGCCAATGCGGCCAAGGAGGAGGCCGACGATGTGCAGGTACCCTCGGCCAGAATCCTCTGCCGGATCGATTGTCTGCTGACGATCGGCAATCAACTTCTCTACCGAGGAGAGCTCGAACAAGCCGCCGAGATTCCCGATCAGATCGAGGATCTGGTCCAGCGCGGGATCGCCTGCGGAGCCCTCGTCGACCCTTGGAACATCCTTGGATTTGGAGGGAACTTCAATCGATTCACCGGCTCGGAAGCCTCGGTCCCCGACGATCGGGTGCACGAGTTGGTCGAGATTATGGAGCTGAGCTTTGCGCTGCTGTCTAGGATCTGGAGGGAGGCTGCGGCTCGCGACATTCAGTCATTGTGCGATCAGACCGAGAGTCGGTTCCGGAAATTGGCCCAGTGGTGGCGTCAGTACGCGGCCCACGAGGTCAGCGATGTCAATGCAACCGACCCGAAGATCGCCTTGGAATCGGCGCAATTGGTCGCGCAAGCTCTGCGATTGTGGCATCGGGGCGGCGCCTCGGCCGGAGATATCAAATTCTGGACGCCTCATGCTCAAATCTTCGATTCCCCCAAAGCCTATGCGTTGGTGATTGAGGCTTTGCTGGACCGCGACGATTTCGTCGGCTCTAGAGCGCTGCTAGTGCAGTGGCTCAGTCAGGTTTCCCGTGTCGGTATCTCCAGCGGTTCGATCGCTTATTCAGAATTCGCTCGCCGCTGGATGGAGCGGTTGCTCGATCCGGCCAGACGATCCTCTATGGATCCGATCCAGACATGGAATTCGATTGAAAAATTCTTTGGTTACATTGAGTCCAACGGGGAAGACTACTGGCAAGCGCCCCGATTTCGGTTGCTCGATGGGCGAAAGCAGCAGGCTTCGAACGACTCGGACTTCGACTCGATGGTCCAAGAGGACCGATCCAGCGACAGCCCTTACGATTCTGCATACGAGGATGTCAGCTATCGAGACACAACCGACGATGGTGTCGAAGGCCCCGTCTTCGAAACGGACGTTGGAAACGACGAGGAGTTCATCGCCGAGTCCAAGCGGATCGGGGAACACCTTCTGTTTTTGAGCGGACTGGCACACATGTGGAAACAGGTTGCCGAGTCGGGTGCTTGGCTATGCGATCCTGGCGTCGGTCCAGATTCTGAATCGATCAAGGATCGCATGGAGGATGTTTTTGGCGGCTGGATCGATTCATGCATCGCTCAGCGCGATGGGCTCATGCGTCTACTCGATCAGCTCCGCAGCTATGCCATACCAACAGGCGCAACCGACACCGATTCGATGACTCGGTACGACCGGCAACGGGTGGCCAAGGAGTCGCTGATCGAAAAAATCATCGCTACTGCGGTCGAGACCACCGATGCGTGCAAGATGCTACTCGGGGTTCAGTTAGCTCACTTTCACAGCGCCAAACAGACGCTCGTTCTGTCGACCGCATCATGGTGGAAGAGCTTCGATTCGATTACCGCCGATGATCGATGTGCGATCGAACTCTATGGACACCTGATGGCTGGCCGACGCGAGCATGTCGAACCGAGCTTTAGGAAATACCTGTCGGCGATCCGGCATGAGCCGCTGCTGTACATCTCCTTGGCACGAGGCGGAGATCCTAAAAATATTTTGCTGGCGCGATCCCGCCGCAGGACTTTAACGCATCTGCTGACTTGGTTGCCCAGACAAGGCTTTTATCACTTCGCGGCGAAGTTGATCGCCACGGCTCGACTGATGGAAACTCAAAACCATGTCGGTAATGGTGCCGTCACAGAATTCGATGATCTGTTTCAAATCGCCTTCAAATCGATGGTCCGATGCTTGGTCCGCAACGCATACCAATGGTCTGACGGCCAAAGCTCAAAAAAGAGAGCCAAGAAGATCCTGGATTGTCCGGTCAAGCAAGAGGGTCGAGCACCGCTGGACATGGAATCCATCGAACTAGATGATCTTGTGGATCGCAATTTACCCGAACCAGCTCCTGAATTGTTCGTGCCACTTCTGGAGCAATTGACCGAAGGGCTTCTCGGACATTGGCTCTCTCACTCAAGAACCCTTCGTCTGAGCGTCTTGGAAGTCGTTGACAATCCCAAGCGTTGGGGACCGCTTTCGGAATTCATCCAGAAATACGGACAAGGAATCTTCACGCAGGGCTTTCTGAGCTTGCCGCATGTACGAGCCATCTTGCACCAAGGGGTAGGAAATTGGCTCAACCAAGCTATGGTCAACCGAGACTCTCCCGAGGCTGAACCCCTCTTGGACGCAATCGAGTCTGGTGAGGTTAGTTTCCAGGACGCGCAGGATCGTTTGGAAATCGTCTTTGAAGCAATCATCGACCACTATGCCGAGTACAAGGACTACAATTCCACGACGACCCAGTCGGACCGGGGTGAGATGCTCTACATGTTCCTTGATTTTCTGCGTCTGCGAGTCCGCTATGATCGGGTTTGTTGGAATCTCAAGCCGGTGTTCTGGGCCCACGAAGTTTTGGTACATACCGGTTGCCAGAGATCTGCCACCCAATGGCGACGAGCCCTCTCGGAACGCGTGGCCAACGAATCCGACTCGTACATCGATAAACTGACAAAACTTCAAAAGACCTATGCCATGATGATGCCGTCGGTGGCCGATCGTCTTCAGGAGCGTTTCCTGAAACCGATGACGATCGACAGGATGAGGGCGCTGATCCGACCGGCCATGCGGCAACTGCGCAGCAGCCAACAGCAGCACAGCAGAGCCTTCGACCTGCTGGTTCAGGAACTCCACCTCATGATGAGAGAACCTACCGGAGTAGGGCTCGAAATACCCGCTTGGTTGGTGGCACTCCAGGAGGAAGTCGATCGAGTGCTCGATCAAGAGCACAACACGCTGTCCTCGAACCGACTCGAAAGGGCCATCCCACTGGTGAACTTAAGCTTGGAAGAAATCCGCTCGCAATTGATTGCCAATCAAACGATGGACCAGGCTCTACCTGGACCTGAAACCGCCTAGAGCCCTTCGCCTCGTCGCCAGTAGCCCTGGAACTTGTGATACTTTTTGCGATCTTCCTGAGCATCAAGACCCGAGATTTTCACATCCCAGTACTTGTTCAGGTCGTGCAACCGCTCGGTCAGAAGCTCCCGATCCTTGGCCTGAATGATCTCTTGAATGAAATGGCGATGGGCATCCACAGTTTGGCATCCGGCTGCTTTTGCTTTGCGGAAATAATCCATCGACAACTCCTGGTTCTCATCATCACTCTCCAGGCGACCTAATAGGTCTTGCATCAGAGGGTCTTTGGTCTGTTCCCAGAGGCCCTGGAGGACTGTGCGGATGGCTTGGCGATCGAACTGACGGAATTTATCCCGACGGGTCCTAATCCAGTTCTGTACCAGTCGAAGATCGGCATCGGAAGGTCCTGGAATCGTTGCAGAGATTGCTGGTATTTGGCCAATATCTACATTCGCTGCACCCGTCCAAACCAAGCAGAGTTGGCTGAGCGGTTTTTTTACTTGGTAATCGAACATGTCTTGGATCTGCGCATCGCGTCCAGTACCGGACACAACCAACACGACATAACCGAAGGATTTGTCCGCGAAAAAGTTGGGGTGCAAATAACCCATCAGTTTCGGATCGGGCCTGCGCTCAGGCATCTTCGTCTTGAAGAGATTATCGCAGTAAAGATTAAATTGGTCGAAAGAAACTAGCTTGACCATCGGCAAGAGCAACTCTTCGTCGTCGAGAAGATCCAAAGGAGTCATCAACTCGCGATGGTATCTCAAGAGCAAGACGGTATTGTCTCGAATCGTTCGCACTCCTATCACGCGCCAGTCATGGCATCCGTCGGTGATAAACTGAGAGTCTTCCAAGAAACTGCGGACCAATTCGCTCAGTTGCCTTTCGAGCGACTCATCGGATGCCTTGGACAAACGGTCCACATCCTGGCTTCGAGCTCTTAGCTCTATCAGGATTTTTTCGTACTCAAACAAGCGTTCGATCTGCTGATAGTCCGAAGCCGAAGCCAGCTTCGAAAACTCCTTGGCCACGCGATAACCATCGAACTTGCCATCCCTCGGATCGATGTTCGTGTTCCAATCCTGCAATTTGGACCATTCAATGGGTTCGACCGCTGTAGGGATCGGAGTTGGAGCCTTTTGTGTTGCGATTGGCCATCGGATCCGGACTCCGAGTCTCTCCGCCGCCGAAGGAAGCAGCAAGACCAACGCCACTAGCAACGGCCCGAAGATCGCCGTTAACAACATCCATTTAGGCAACTTGGCGATCTGCTCACTAAGTGGGATCTCCTTGGTGTTAAAATCCAAGCCAGCTCGATCGACCGAGTCGGGAATGCTGTCTTCGGATGGCGTGGTGGTATGCTCGACCTGAGCCTCAAATACAATCAGCCTTCCGCAGTTTGGGCAATCCAATCCGCGTTGGAATAGCCCTATCGGAGCACGAACCTGCGTTCCACAAACGCAAATACAGTTTCTTCGCATCGGACGTTGCGAGTTTAAAGGACGGATTAGTAGCTTGAACATCGTCTTTGAAAATGCCGGTACATTTACATTGCGTTACATAGGCAAGGATATTCCCTAATCCTGAGAAATTCGGCTTTATGAGAGGTTGATCGAGTGTTATTACCAACTCAAAGTATCAAGAATATCAATTGTGCCGATTATGCTAAACGTGCATCCTCGATTCGCCAGCGCCATGTCAGCCGTTCCCCTCGCACTTCCCAAGCACATCGACTTTGGCGACAATAGCGGATGATGTGTTCTATCCAGCTTGAGTCCAACCCGAGTTCAGTCCCT
>JBJTAQ010001009.1:0-5218 GCA_046090945.1 Pirellula sp. | reverse complement strand
CGAGCGAATCCCCAAGTTGAATCCATTCGGATGCTAGCATCCTCACTTAGCTAATCCGTAGAAGAGTTCAGCGGTTTTTGGTCCGAGCGTGGGCATCAAAGACCCAAGCTTGCTTGGGTATGCGTGAGAACCAGTTGGGAGATTTGCGGGCAAGTTCGAGGAGTTCTCGAGAAGGGATGGGAGAGTCGTCGGTAGTCAGTCCGATGGATTTGGCGATCCATCCGAGGATCTGTTCGGATCGAAAGCCTTGTTCGCGCCAAGTCGACAGTCTCGAGTCCCCATGCCGTTTGGCAAGCCTTCTTCCGTCGGGTCCGACGACAAGTGGCACGTGCATCCAACGTGGGGGTTGCCAGCCTAGCGCTTTGTAGATGGCCAGTTGGCGATAAGTGCTGTAGACGAGGTCATCACCCCGCAGGACGTGATTGATTTGCTGCCAGTGATCGTCGACGGTGACAGCCAATTGGTAGGCGGGTGGGCCATAGTTGCGAGCGACCACAAAATCCCCGAGAGACACTTTGGCATCGAGTTGCTGAGGTCCTAGAAAATCGTCATTCCATTGAACGATTCCCTCATCCAACCGAAATCTCCATGCATAGGTTTGCCCTTGGGCATCAAGTTTCCGGGCATCCTCGGCAGTGTGTTTCGAGCATGGACCCGAGTAGACCACACCATCGAGATAGGACTCATGCGGGGCCGAGGCACAAGCTTCGATTTGAGTGCGGCTGCATGTGCAAGGATAAACCAATTCGCGCTGTTTAAGGGCTTCGAGCGCTTCGAGATACAACGCGGTCCGGGTGGATTGCAGGGGTGCTTGCACATCCCAATCGATACCCAACCATCTAAGATCGTCGATGGCTTGATCATTTGCCCAAGCTTTGGTTCGGGGCGTATCGAGATCTTCGATCCGCAGAATTAGATGTCCATTTTGACTGCGGACCAGCAGCCAAGCGATTAGGAAGGTGCGGGCATTGCCCAGGTGTTGTGCTCCGGTCGGGGAGGGGGCAAGTCGGCCTATAAGATTCGAGAGCTGGGACTGGGCATGAATCACTGATTCGACTCGTCCTGGGCGCTTGGCTGGGTGCGGGGCATGAGCCGTAGATCATGTTCGATTTCGCCGAGTTGGGGATAGGCCGCATGCATCAGCAGCAGCGTGCTAGATCGAACTTGGGAAGTCGCTGGCGAGATTTGAAGTTTAGATAAACCCGTATCGGTCCGACCGACCGCGATCCATTCTCCCAGCTGCAATGGATAATTCGCGATGATTTCACGAAGTGTTTCTTCGAGCTTCAAGTTGTCTTGTTCATTTTTCGAAGAGTTTTCGTTCTTCTGAGCGTCATCGGTTGTGTTGATCTTCCAAGCGTAGGACTCCTTGGGGCTGGGCGGTAGCAGATTGCCTGCCTTGTTGTCTCCTGCTCGGAGCGTTCCGATGTCGGCGCGATGGAACAGCCCGGCTTTAGAGAAGCCCAAGAGCACTACATCGTGGATCGGTGTCTTGGTTTGGTTGGAGACTTCATACGAATGTGATTTCTCATCGATCGTCCAAGAGACACTACCATCGAGCGAAACGATCTCTTCGGACTGCACCAATCCGATGGTGTTTGACAGGACGGGAAAGGCTTGGAATCCCGAGCCGTTTTCGTCGGCGATTCGGTACGGAAGCATTCCGCTTCGGCCGGTGAGGCTCCTCTGGCGATGCTGTGGCATGGGGCTGACGATTCCCTCGCCTTGCGGGTATACGATCTTGTAGTTGGTCGTCAGGGAACTGTATAGGGCATGGTAGGAGGAGAGAATCCCGCGAGGATAACCGTTGTGCAATTCGATCAACTGCATGCTGGTTTGGCTTCGTGAAAAACCGACGTCGAGCTGAACCGCTTTTGCGATGACGAAGACCCCTGCGATGGCGATCAGGGGGGCGGCCAACCAGGCCAATTCGAGTCGTCCGATGAGTCGGAAAACGAGCCAGTTGAGAGGTACCAGGACCAGCAGGTACAAGCCTAGCCATTTGAGGATCGAACTGAGGTTTGGTACGGAGATGCCTGAGAGGTTTTTTAGGTAGCTGTGTGCGCGATTCGTCACAAGGGATTTGGAGTTCCAGGATCCATAGGTCGAACTGGGCTTGGGCGATTCGGTTGGATTGGGTGGATTATCAGGCGATAGTTTCGCATTCCGGGATTCCAGATCCCTAGCCCACATGCGAAGTCTAGTGTTCAATCGCACGTCAACTTCTCGACCTTCGTTTTGTGCATCGCTATATTTCAGAGTCAGATCGATCCCGTCTTTGTCTAACTTCACATCGCGTTTGGGCTTGCGCAGAATCCCGTTGTGAATCAGGGACGAATAGGAAGGCCAGTTAACAAACGAGGGGTGGTTCATGGGAAAGCTTGTCATCACGATACGGCCTTGGCCGACCGATCGTTCGGCGACTAAACCATCGAGTCCTGGGATCCAGGCGCTATCAGGTCCAAGCTGTCCTTGGAGGATTGGAATAGCGGCTCGCGGTTTGAAGTGCGAGGCGCTTGGCTCGAAGGGCTGTAGATAAAAACGGATGCACCAGCGATCGGGGTCGTTCAGCCGATCGATATGCTCTTGCGAAAGTTCGCCGGATATGGTTTTTTGGATGGGTGCATAGTCTTTGAGGAACGACGTCTCGATGCCTGCGAGGGCCTCGGGTCCATTGAGGATGATCGTCCCGCCGAAGTGGAGCCAGTCGAGGATCGCATCCTGTTGGCTTTGTGGCAGGTTGTTCAAGGAAACATCGTTGATGACCATGTGGGAGATACTGGTCATGGTCATCAATTGGGAAGGAAGTGATTCGACGATTTCCTCCTCGGAGATGTCGATGATTCGGTGCGGATTTACCTTGAATTTGTCGTCCGATTCGAAAAGCGGCCAAACGATGCAGTCGAGCCCTCGCCAGAAGATATGATTCGGTAGGTTGCGACTCAGGATGAGCATATCGTATTGATAATCTTTGAGCGTCCGGGTGATGAACGCTTCATCCAGGATCGGGGAGCCAATCCCTCGCTGGGAATAACGCATCAGGATCGATACAGCGGGTTTTCCCGTGAACCTGATATCGGAGTCCTGCTCGAGGACTGGCGGTGTCTGAAGAACCTTCATCTCGATCGTCTTCTCTTGGCCTTTAGCCAGCGAGATATCTCGCTCGAACTGGATCGGGATACCCTCCTCCCAGACGCTCGTGGGACGGTCTTTGCGGTCGATCTGATAGAGCGTTGCGGTCATCGACTCATCGTTTTGATTCGCCTTGAGTTTGTGGCGCGTTTGGTACCAGTGGCCGGGTTTGACCGAATTCCCGACGACCTCTTTCGAAAACGGTACCGTGCGGAGCTCGTCGGTGACCAATCGGAGTTTTTTCTTCTGATTGTCTGCTTCGGTCTGCTTGTCCTCCTGCGAACAACCTCGGCATCCTGCGACCAGAACTAACAGAGACAAGATCCACAGGAGCTTCGAGGTTGGGCGCATAGTCGATTAGTTCCCGAACATGCAACCCCGTGCGCACTGTGCACGACCACAGGTCCCCGGATCGCTTTGAGAGGACTTACTGGCCGATCCGATCACCGGAGCCCCGATGACACTCAAGAGTTTTTCCATCCGAGGCGAGCCGCACTCGGGACATTCGGGTTTGGAATCCAAGCTCTTGATCAAGAGTTCGGATTGCTTCTGGCAATCTTTGCATTGGTATTCGTACAGCGGCATGCTATCAAACCTTAAGCTAACCCCTTAGCCGATCCACCACATCGCAACCCCCAGGGCTAAGGCGATTCCCCCGAGGAATGTTAACGTCCAGAGCGCCGAGCTCCAGGCTTGTTTCTTGATTAAGTCCCACCGCTCGTGTCGGGTCGCAGCCATAACCAAACTTACGGCGACCAACACCGGAATCGACCAGAGCAGATAGAAAACGGAAATCGCCATCGCTTATCGCCTTGCTAACCAAATGCTGCTATCGAGGACTCGGACGCGCTCCGGTCGAACTGAGAACTTCTTGTAGGTCGATTTGCTGAGCATCCCCCCAAAGCCCCTCTAGGTCGTAGTACTGCCGATGCTCTTCGTCAAACAAATGAACGATGATCCCACCGTAGTCGATCGCGATCCATTGGCTCTCATCATAACCGGACATGGTGAGTCGTGTCTCTCCGCGTTTCTTGAGCTCGCGGTCGATCTCTTCGGCGATCGCATGCAACTGACGGCGGGATGTACCAGTCACGATCAAAAAGCAATCGAAGATGCTCGTCTGCTTGGAAAGGTCCAGTAGCACAATATCCTGGCCCTTGTTCTCCGCCGCAACCCTCGCAGCGACTTTGGCAGACTCGATGCTCTGGGCGACCGTTTGAGCATTGTTGGCTAATGTTGTAGGGTCCGAGTGTGCTGAGCTCATGCGAGACTGGCCTTTTTTGTATAGGCCATGGGTTTGTATGAATGTTTAGACAGATCGAAATGGAAAATTCATTCTAAGCTAAACTGCAGACAATGTCACGACTTAAGTTTCCGTTGCCGTGCTAAGAATGCTTCGTAATCCTCGCGGGTGTCAATTCCTCGAACCGCATGCGCAACGGTTCCGACGGCGATTCGGCATCCAGCTTGTAAGAAACGAAGTTGCTCGAGCTTTTCAATTCGCTCAAGCTCGCTGGCAGGAAGTCGATCGAGATTCAGCAAAAACTCACGGCGATACGCATAAATTCCCAAATGCTGTAGGTAGACTCCGGAGAGCTCCGAAGCGTCTCTAGGATAAGGGATCACCGATCGACTGAAGTACAACGCTATCCCATCGTGGGAACGAACCACCTTGACGCAGGCCGGATCCTCGATGTCCTTGGGGTTCGCGATCGGTGTTGCCAACGTTGCAACCATCGCCGCGGGATTTCGGGCTAGTAACTCGATCACATGATCGATCGACTCGCCGGCAATCTCCGGCTCGTCTCCTTGGACATTCACGAAGATATCAATCTCGGGCATCTTGCGCGCAACCTCAGCGACCCGATCGGTGCCACTGGCCGCCGCAGGATCTGTCATCATCCAATCGGCCCCTATCTGCTGGGCGACTAGCGCCAAACGCTCATGGTCCACGGCGAGCGTGACTCCAACGGCCAAACGACTTTTCTTGGCTGGGCCCACGTGGGCCACCTTGGGGTCACGGTTGAACGTTTATGTGACAACCATACGGAAATCGCGGGCACATATGATTTGGGGATCGTGGGAC
>JBJTAQ010001008.1:0-4760 GCA_046090945.1 Pirellula sp. | reverse complement strand
CTGATGAACGACCCTGTTAACATCGCGGGGAAACTTACCCAGGGTGGAAAGCCTTTGGGAAATATTACCCTGATGCTTCAACCGCTTGAGAATGGTCACCCTGTACCGCTTGCCGTTGACTCAGACGGGACTTTCAAAGGGTCTGCCATTCCTGGAAAGTACGCTTACTACCTGGTGAGCAAGGAGGATGGGAGTACCCCGACCGCCAGTGTCAATGCATCTTCAATGCAAGCCAGTATGGATAGAACTGTCACGATTGCGTCGGGCCAAACGCAACTCGAAGTTGCTCTTTAAATGAGGTTTAACTTCCAAAGCTCACGGGGGGAGTCGCAAGTCATGCGAGCAATTGCCCCTGTGAGCTAATGGGGCCCAATTCCAGTTCGATTCTCGATCATTGTTTGATCTTGAGTTCTTCACCAAGCAGCGCCCAAGCCTTCGGGGCTTGCTTGCCACTTAGATCGATCGAGCGAAGGAGCAATCGGGTCGAATCGCCCCGGAAACCTTGCTCTTGAAGCAGACCGATGAGCTTCGATTCCAGGCCTGCGATCAACTCACCGGCAGGATCGGATCCAACGGTTGGTGCAAAGATATCGGTATCCTCTTCTCGACCACCCAGCAAACTACCCAGATCAAAGCCCCCTGTTGACTCAGGACGATGTATTACTTTGTACTTGTCGAGCTTTGCATTTTTTGCAACCATGACCAAGGCATCATCGAGTCCGCCGAGATGATCGATCAATCGATTGGCCTTGGCCTGTTCGCCCGACCAAACCCGCCCACCAGCGAGCGACTTGAGTGTCTCGATCGGAATGTTACGCGATGCCGATGCGATCTGCAGGAACTTGTCGTAAATCGTTCCGATGAACTTCTGCATCATGTCGACCTCTTCGTCAGTCCAAGCGTGATTCAGGGCGTTCATTCCGGCGGCTGAATCGAGGGTAACCGACTCGATATGAACTCCGATCCGGCGAGCCAACGCACCGCCACTGAACTTCATCGAAAAAACTCCGATCGAGCCGGTGATGGTTCCGTGCTCGGCGAAAATCGGTTGGCCGATGCATGTGATCCAATAGCCACCTGAGGCTGCCAGTTCACCCATCGAGAATACCGTCGACTTTTTCTTAGCCAACATCTCGAGCGCTTGTCGGATGGCCTCGCTGGCTGTCGCACTCCCGCCTGGTGAGTTGATTCGAACCACCACCCCCTTGACCTTATCGTCGGCGGCAAGTTCCTCGATCAACTTGACCGTTGGTCCTGAGACGATTGAACCGGAACTGGCAGCTTTTCCGTCTTCGATGGTGCCACTTAGATGCAACACAGCGATCGACTCATCTTTGATTTTGAGCGATGTCTTGGGGGGGGCCATCGCCTGCCCCATGAGTTCGAAGATCGATACTTCTTTTTTCGGCTTCGACTTTGGTTTGGTCCACTCGTAGCCTTCGCCCAAGCTGTCCATGACAGCTTTTTCAAGACCACCGTAGGGTACAAGTCGGTCGACCAAGCGGCTAGCAAGAGCTTCGGCTGGCAATATCATCCGCTTTTTCTGAAGTTCGCGAACAGCACCCTGAGGCAGGCCGCGTCCCTTGGCAATCCGACCAACCTGGGCGTTGTTGATCGAATCGAGCATCGCCAGATAATGCTCCTTGAGGTGCTTGGACATCACTGAGTTGACGTACGGCTCGACGGCTCCTTTGAAATCTCCAGCCCGCGTTACCGAGGCTTGGACACCCAACAGATCCATCGCATCGCGATAGAACATCGTCTCCATGGATGACGAAGGCATATCGATTCCCCCTAGGTCAGCCAGGAGCACCTCATCACAGCCTGAGGCGATCGACATGTGGACATTGCTGGCGGATTCCAACCAAGCGATGCATTTTTTGCCGTGGCTACGAAGATGAGCGAGCCTCCGCGAGAATTCGTCGAGCTGTGCAGGATTCATCGAGAGCGATCCAGAGGAAAGGTCCAGGACGATATGCGTTACTGACTCCTCATGACTCAATTCATCGAGGTAGTCGCATAGCTTGTAAAATGCCTTGGGCTTGCCCCCTCCCCCACCGGTGATCAGGTCGGCGGGGTTGAAGCCCCCAGAGCCTTGCAAATCCACGTACTCGCCACTGAGCGCCAGGACCCGGACTTGTTTCTTCGCAGGAGCCTTTGCGGCCTCCTTCTTCTCGGACTGCTGTTTGTTTTCTTCAGGTTTGTTCTCAGTTGGAGCTGCTGCCGGAGCCTCGGGAGGTTTCTCCTGAGCGTTTGACCGTTGGCTCGGGCCAAAGCAACTCAGGACCAGGAAGCATAGGCTCGTTCGGACAGCCATCGAGCAACGGCGACGAAGAAAGTGACTAAGGGACATGATGAATAACCCCAAAAAGGAGGATGGATAACAACAAAGCGACAACCAAGGAATCCGTTTGGATGGCTCCCAAGTTTCCGTTAAACTGGTGGAGATCAGAATTCCTTAACCATCACCTATTGTAATTACAATCCGATGATCGTAACCATCGACGGTCCAGCCGGGGCAGGAAAGAGCAGTGTTTCGCTCAAGCTCGCCGACGCCTTAGGCTTCTTTTTCCTGGATACTGGGGCTATGTATCGATGTGTAACCCTGGCTTGTCAGAGGGCTAAGATCGACCTCGATGATCCTGATGCTGCTCTTGAGATTGCCAAATCCTGTCAAATCCACCTCGCAAAAGGCTCTGTAAAACTCAATTCCGATGACGTGACTTTAGCGATTCGAAATCCGTCGGTTGCCAAAGCCATCAAACCGATCGCGGAGAATCCTAAGATCCGAGACTTGATGGTCGCCCAGCAGCGTCGGATCTGCCAAGGCAGAGACTGTGTGACCGAGGGTAGGGACCAGGGCACGGTGGCCTTTCCCGAAGCACAGTGCAAGATCTTTTTGACGGCATCACCCGAGGAGCGAGCTCGCCGACGATACCAACAACTGATCGACAACAACATCGACGCCGATTACGAAGAGATCTTAAGGTTGCAGAACGAGCGGGATGAGAACGACTCGAATCGACAGGCTGGTCCGCTCCGAGCCGCTCCAGATGCAATCGTCGTTCACACCGATGGAATGGATGAAGAGCAAGTGCTTGCGAAACTAATGTCGATCGTTCGCAGTCAATCGAGTGGGGCTGGCTGATGACAGGCCAAGCGATTGAGCTGGATAACTCCTCGGGGGATCGGCCAAGAAAACGCTCTTCGCGAGGCCAGGAAAAGCGATCGCCTCAGGAAAGTCGTCTGAGCTTTTACACCCGCAAAGCGGTGTATCGTATATTGCGAACCATCGCAAGAGTGGTTTTTGCGCTTTGGTTTCGAATTCGGGTCGAAGGCCGACATCATGTGCCTAACCAAGGGGGCGGAATGCTCCTTTCGACCCATCAGTCGGGCATGGATCCAATTTTGGTTGGACTTGCCTGCAATCGGAATCTCAGTTACTTGGCTCGCAGCACTCTGTTTAAAAACCCAGCATTCTCTTTTCTGCTTCGGATTCTCGATGCGATCGAAATCGACCGCGAGCGCGGGGGACTCAGCGGCCTTCGGGAGATGCTCTCAAGATTGCGATCCGGAGAACTTGTCCTGCTGTTTCCCGAGGGAACCCGGACTCTCGACGGGTCGATCGGAAGCCTCAAACCCGGTTTTTTACCGATCGCCAGGCGATCCGAGGTGCCATTGGTACCGGTTGCGATCGTCGGGGCCTTTGAATGCATGCCTAAGGGTTCCAAGTGGCTGTTCCCCAAGCCGATTGCGGTGGTGTTCGGAAAACCCCTTTTGGCTCAAGATTACAAAAGCCTTAGCGATGAGCAGATTATCGAATCGATGACGGCATCGTTATCGGAGCTTTTTCAGAGGGGTAAGAACTGTATCGAGCAACTCCATTAATTCGTTCATAGGGAAATGACCTAAATGAAACCTTACTAGCCTGAAATCTGCTACATTACATCTCCTTGTCTCCAGAATTGTTGAGTAACTATCCACGATGACTCGTCTGCTGTTCAACCTGATGCCCTTGTACATTTGGCTCCTGACGCTAGGGATGTTGTTGGTGTCAAATCTCGTCGGCTCGGTCGAAGCACAGCAGGAGGATTTGATCTACAAATCGTCGACGGGTGTCCAAGGTCTATCGCTTGACTCAGCGTCCCTATCTCCCAGAAGCAGTCTTATTGGCGACCCTTTGATAGTGATCCGCTGCATCGTTCGAAACGGTGCCAAAGAACCCATCACAGGTTTCGTATCGGCTAGGATCGTCGGTAATTTGACCGATGACGATCGATACAAGATCACCGTGCCTGCCGAACAGACGCGAACGTGCGAAATCACGGTTCGACCTACAGTCCCGCTACCTGATTCACGCTTCGAGGTCGAAGCTTCCCTCTACACGATGGTAGATGGCAAGGAGACTTTGGCGGTGGTGGGCGATGAGCCCGCCACCCGCAAGGTCTCTGTTTTCCGCCCTTCGAAAAATCCCGTGGTCGGCGCAACCGCCTTGGGACAGGAACTCGCTCCTCCTTTGGATTGGAGATGGGAAAAGGTCGTACCTCTGACAACTTATGAAATGGGTATGGCTAGCCGTGTCGACGCCGAACTCAGCAAGGATTGCATCGGTTTGGATGGTTTGCAGTTCCCAAACACGCAGAACGATTGGAAGAATACTGATGTGCTGATGCTAGCCGAACCAGGCCCGCTCAAAGATGCGACCACCGTTGGAACACTAAAGAGTTTCCTCAACTCCGGTGGGCGGATTTGGGTCATGC
>JBJTAQ010001007.1:0-1099 GCA_046090945.1 Pirellula sp. | reverse complement strand
CCCTTCTACCTGGGGAAAGTCCATATTTTTCACGGGTGCAAATCACCCAGTCGTTTACTTTAAAGCGTTGCTCCATGACAGACTCCGACCCGCCTGAATCCACGTTTCTTATTGATTGATACTCCAAGCCCCGGGATGCTTGATCGATGACCGTTTGGCAGCCTCGCGCCCCCGAATCCATATGGGGAAAACCGATGAATATTATTTTGGACTCAGCGTCACGTAAGTCCAGACCAATTAGGGGTTTAGATGGATAGAATTCGATAAAATAACGAGTTTGTCTTGGTTGCCATAATGGCTACCCATCGATATCCTGTACAAATAGGTCTTGAACGACCGAATTCGAGGATCCTTCTTCACGTTAGTGCAGATAACGGAAATACCGCTTTTTATGTCAGACCACTGGAATTTGCTCGCAGATCAGCTTGGCACCCCCAATTACGCTCCTCGGACAAAGAAAAACGCCAAGCCCGAGAATGTTAATGATTCGCAGGAGCCATCCAAATCGGCCTCACCCGCAGCTTCAGATCAGGTTTCAAGCGACGTCCCCTCTGCAACCACCCCAGAGCCACCTCGACAGCCGACGAGCGTAAAGGAAACCAAGGAGCGATCTATCCTCCAAAGCTCTTGGGATGCACTTGCAAGCCTGTTCGGTGTCTCCCAGAATGAACCGGAACAAACCCATGCGGTTCAACCTCCAGTTGCCAAAAACACCCGAGGCTCGGCACCGGCCCATCCCGCTCACGAACCAAACCCGAATCGGTACGATAGCGACGACCGCTTGCGTAGGGATGCAGGCCCGAAATCGACCACTCGTAAAACCTCAAAATCGATGTGGGATGATCCGGTAGGATCCCAAGAGGAAGCTCCCAAGAAGCGATCCGACACCCGAGAGGCTTCGACTCCATCCCCTTCGTTTGCGTCACCTGAGGGATCATCGACTGAGGCCGATCGTCGAGGCCCACGCCGGTCTCCACGTCGAGGTCGCCATGAATCCACGGATGAAAACGCTGAGACTGTTCCATCACGCCGAGTCCAGCGCGACAAGGATTTGGGCTCCCAGGGACTCGATGCGCCGCAACCGTCCAAGTCGGAACAC
>JBJTAQ010001006.1:0-1329 GCA_046090945.1 Pirellula sp. | reverse complement strand
GATAGCTTGAGACTGAAACTCCTGGGCCACAGAATTTTATTGGAAAACAATCTGCCGCTCGAAGCCCAATCGATACTCGATGATCTGACCGTCCAAATCCAACGCAGTCCCTGGCGTTACTCCACCAAATCCGAGCTTGTTCCGCTCGGAGAGTTTTTCCTGCTTCAGGGAGAGGAGCCCAAGCAGGTGCTAAAGCTTTGCTACGACCAAGCTTTGAAGTCCGACCCGAAGAATGTTGAAGCCATCAAAGCGATTGCGAGGATGGCGGTGGACAAGTCCGATACCAAGGTCGCGTCTGAGGCGATCGAAAGGGGCATGAAGATTACCGAAGGCGACCCGGAGCTTTTTGCACTCGCAGCCGAAGTCTGGAGTTCTGCCGACCGCGGTAAATCTCGGGAATATTTGAACAAGGCCCTGGAGATAAATCCCAATCTGATCTCTGCCTTGCTCATGCAAGCCGAATCGTTCATGGATGCCGAGGGTTATGCGCAAGCTATCGAGGTATTGGCCAAGGTTGAGTCGATCAATCCCGGCCACCCTCAACTTTGGGCACTACGGGCGGCGATTGCCCACCTGCAAGGAGCTTACTCCGACGAAGGGAACTTTCGTAGCAGAGCGTTCGGGCTGAGGAAATTAAACCCGGTGGTCGATCACAAGATCGGCAAGCACCTCTCGCTCCATTATCGATTCGCTGAGGGTGCACAGTATCAGCAACGCGCTTTGGCCATGGATAGCAAATTCCATCCGGCCCGCACTCAGCTTGCTCAAGACCTGCTGCGACTCGGACGCGAAGAAGAAGGTTGGGAAATGGTCGAACTGGCACGCAAAGCCGATCCTTATCATGTGACCTGTTACAACCTGCAGATTCTCAAGGAGGAGCTTGCCAAGTACTCAACGATCGAGGTTCCTGGTTTCGTGATCCGGATGGATGCGGTCGAGTCAAAGGTCTTCGGACCCGAGGTTGTCAAAATTCTCCAAGAGGCTCGTGAGCTTCTCGGTACGAAATACAAGGTGCAACTCAACGAACCGATTGTGGTCGAGTTGTTTTCCAGACAGCGCGACTTTGCCGTACGAACCTTCGGATTGCCCGGTGGCGAAGGATTCCTCGGAGTTTGCTTTGGGAATGTGATCACTGCAAACTCGCCTACTGCATTGAGTGTAGATCACAACTGGAAGTCCGTATTGTGGCATGAGTATTGCCATGTGATCACGCTCAATTTGACGAGCAACCGCATGCCGAGATGGCTCTCCGAAGGGATCTCGGTCTATGAGGAGCGTGGGCATCGGCCGAATTGGGGTGAACCGGCCAATCCGATCTATATCCAGTGG
>JBJTAQ010001005.1:0-4919 GCA_046090945.1 Pirellula sp. | reverse complement strand
ATGGGGCTCGTCCATCGTTTCCGATGAATGTGTTGTTAACGGCTCGAACGAATGGCGAAGCAGAGTAATCACCGACGCGTTGGATTTGAACCGGCGTGTTCACCGAGGCGATGTACTGAGGACCACGCACTACCAGCGTTGCCGAAGGATAGGTCCAAGTCGCCGGATCTGCCGGATCGGCAACGATCACTGGAGTCTGTGGTTCGATCCAGGTCGAGATCCGCTGGGTCGTTCCGTTGGTCGTAAGGACACTACCATAGAACGAGTCGCGAATGGCTTTAACCATTTCATCGGCTGCGTAACCAGGACCTTCGGTATTGGCCCGTAGATACTGGGATGAGGTATCCTCCCGGTAATAAATCGGAATGTAATCTGGGGTCCAGCCATTTCCGCCAACCGTACCGCTACCGTAGGTTGGATCACCGGTACCGGCTCCAGCGATATCCTCGAATTCAAAGCGAACTCGTGTGCGTCCGAGACCAACTTCGAGTTGGTTCGGAATCGCATCGTGGAACCTAGAGCCAGCATGGGTACCGATGGCGTTCACATTTCCAATGGTATCTTGGCTTCCCGGTTGGACGGTGATTCTCCATGTCGGTGTCTCGCCTTGGATATTCAAGCCTCCCAAGCCGGATTCATCAAAAATGTTGTTCATCACCACAACACCAGGTGTAACCCCGGCTCGTTCAGCAATCGAGCCTGGCGTCACTCCAAATGGGACCTTGTTCGCAACAGGCAGGTTGCGCACATAGGCTCCACCAAGGGTTGGAGGAAGCGTTGTATTCGTCGTCCCCGTTGCAGTTACTCGGGCTTGTTGCGCACGTCCATCAGCATAGAACTTATCCGCAGGGGCGGACCAGACTGCAAAGTCTCGGCTCTTGGTAATGATGTTATTCGAGACGATAAATTGCCCTTGATCGCGCGTCACGTTCTGATCGCTACTGCCATCAAATCTCTGGATTCCCGAGGTTCCAGCCACCGTGAAGATGTTCGATGGATCGATGACTTCGACGTTGCCGAACAAGTCAATCACACCATTTCCGTTTCCACTCACCAGCCTATTGCTGTCGGCCGCGCGAACATTCAACTGCTTTTGCTGGAACAATTGGTTGATGATATCCCGGAACTTATCGCCTAAACGAGCGGGTGTATCGGCCGCCGAGTAAAGGATCGGAATGTTTCCAAAGTTGACCGCACCGGTACGGGTCCACTCGAGGGTCACTCGATTGGCACCATCGGTGACATCGACGGTGCTGTGATCTGGGATAGTCAATCCTGGGAGGAATTCAACCGTGGTGCTATACGAACCGCGATAGTTGCGCGGCAATGTATTTAGCTGATCACCAGCACGGATTTCCATCTGGTAAACACCAGCCTTGGTCGAGAATGGCTCAGCATCGGTCACTACAACTTCATACGTTCCCCGGCGGAGTTCATCGGTTCCAAGGAAGCTAACGAACGGGTCGCCTGTACCCACCGATCCGCGGGTCAGATCGGTTAGATCCGAGCCAGACAATGGGCCTGGTAGATCGTCTACAATTGATGAACGGCTACGGTTCGTCGGATTTACTGGAATACCAGGAGTCGTTGAGTCGTTGTCATCATCAAACAAGACTTGGATGTTCAGTCGCTTGCGATTCAAACCATCGGCGTAATCAACATCGATCACGACCGGATACGTGGAATTACCACTTGGGTTCTTCACATACTCGCTCGACAAATCACCGATGGTGAATCTGTATCGGTTGGTGCCGGTAGCTAACGTTCCAGCCGCGCTGATTGCAGCCTTATTGGTCAGTTGCAAGGGTCCAAGATCGGTGATGCCGTCGGTAGTTGTACCATCGTACATGGCCGAATTGGCTTCGCCGGTCAACGGAG
This sequence comes from Pirellula sp., assembly GCA_046090945.1. Classification (GTDB taxonomy): domain Bacteria; phylum Planctomycetota; class Planctomycetia; order Pirellulales; family Pirellulaceae; genus JBKCUI01. Next base: position 3,041 of record JBJTAQ010001005.1, on the reverse strand, counting down.
AGTTGTTGGGTAAGCCGTTGATTTGAATTCCGTTGGTCGCATAACGGATATCTGCGAACTGAACCGTAGAGCCTCCGAACTCCTGCTGATCGCGAAGCCGTATTTGGGCTGTGTAGGAACCGGAGGTAAGACCAGCCGATGGGTTGTCGATGTTGGTGCTCTTGGATCGCACTCGGAAGAAGTACGTGCTAGGTGCGCCTGCAAGTCCTGGCAACAGGACCCGTAGTCCGGCCTCTTTGTTGTTGGTAGTCCCATCTTCCTTGATCAATCCAGATACGTTTCTTCGAGCAGTTGCTCGAGTTCTCTGCACGATCGGATTGACGTGATCGGGATTGATCGATGGATCTTTAAACAGCAATGAGGGATTGGATTGCTCCGCGGTGCTGTCATCGCTTCTGGCTAACAGATCACCATTGGCGTTTAGGATTTCTACAACCGTGTCGAGAGTGAATTGGGTGTAGTCGATGTCGAACCAAACTTCAGTTCCAGCAGTTCCGCTGAAGCTGTAAAGATCCTGATCGGCCGGTTCGCTCAATACACCTTGGATTGTAAATCCGAGTACCAGGTTTTCATCGGTAGTGGAAGTGTCGGGAGCCAATGCACCAAGGAACTGGGCTGTCAGAACTGAGTCATTGATCCCGGGAGCGACTACATTTCTGGATTCATTCTCCAGAACCGTAGCTACATTGCGATCATTGCTAAACGAATCGAATAGCAGGCTGCGCCAGTCTCCGGGGCGTGGAATGCTACCAATTCCATCGTTGTTGGTATCTGTTTGAGGGCGACCGTCGGGTTGCGTGCCTGCGCCGACGCTATCATCCCGAAGGCTCGTTAAAACCACTGGGAATCCAGGCATCCCTAGTACCTGGACCGTGCCACCAACTCGGTCGCTCATGCTCGAGAAGTTCCCTGTCGCAGTAAAGCCCGTACCTCGTTCTTGGTCGAAGTTCGAGCCTTGGCCTTCCATCTTGATCACCAGCGACTCGTTCACAGCGCTTTGTAGTCGTAGGCCGCCAACATGTTGAAGGTTGCCAACCGTAATCGAATCGAACAGAACGTGAACGATGTCGGTGTCGTCCCAAACGCTTTCCGTTGTGAGCAGATTCCGCTGCAGATCTCGGACGGCTAGGTTGTTTTGATCTCGGTCATTGGTCGACGCATCGGCACGGATTTCCAGGCCGTTGATGCTATTGTTGTAGAATCGGTTCCCGCGGAACAACGGACCGCGGTTCCAATCGAGTGTCTTATCGCGGCTGACATCCCGAGTTTGTCGACCGAGATCTCCTCGCAACTCAGCGTCCATTGAATTCGCATCGATGGTAATTGCCGTACCGATGTTGTTTTGGAAGGTATTGTTCAAAAATATCGGGTGGGTACCACGTACAAAAACGGTCGAGCCACGACTGTTGTTGTTGCCGAACGGATAGTTCTCGTTGGCTGGACGCCCCAAGCGGTCGATGGGGCCTTGGCCTCCCATACCATTGCCATTGTTTTCGAATACCGAATTCGCGATCCGGGCAGTGGCTTGCTGCAATTCGACTGGGCTAAAGGCCTTGAATGTACCTTCCAGCCTTGAGATGCCACCAGCATACGCTACGACAGAATTATCGAGGCTCAGGTTTGCCCCAGGGGATGCAAAAATCCCGCTCCAATCCTGTTGGCGAGCATCCAGTGCGTTATTCAGGCCGTTGTTGTTGGTGTCAAATGTACCGCCTGCACCAAAGCGATCATCCTGCTTGCTGGTGAGCACGACTCGACCACCGTCGACGCCTTCGGCCAGCATTTGGGTGCTGTGTCCAAGCTCAATACGAGCACCTTCGAGTTTGGCAATTAGGCCCGGGTCCATGACCAAAGAGGCATCAAGCCGTGGTCGGATGTTTCCAGATGCTTCAACGCTCAGCGTTCCCGGCAATGATGATCCATTGTCGACGATCGAGGTGACGGCAGGATCGCGAAGATCGGCAATCAGGGTGTAGGGACCAACTCCCCCGACGCTACTTCGATAAACCCTTCGGCCCGCGTATCCAGTCTGGACGCTTGGGAGCGACAATAGCCGGATCGAGCGATTCGCAGGAATCGAACCGACTGCAGGAGTGGTGGTTGCCGAAGCGGTGGCATTCGATGCAAGGCTTTCGCGTCCCATCGCATCGACCATAACGATCCGATAGTTGAATGAACCAATTGCTAACGTTCCACCGACAGTTGCATTGACCCCAACGGAGCTAACCACTGGACGATCAAGCAATAATGTCGCTTGAGAGTCGGTCGCATCTGCGAGTATTGCACCTCGGTCAGTGTAGGTTGTCGATGTTCCATCGAGTTCGGCGACGAGCCGATAAGGCCCCCCAACCGAGTCGGCTCGGTAGAGTCGTCGCGAAACATACTCCCCGGAAACCCCCGGCAATCCGATGAAACGAACCGCGGTTTGGCCCCCTGTGAGCGACAGTCGAGGAGTTGCCTCCGAGGGGGGGGTCTCGTATCCGTTCTTGTCGACGAAGGTCAGCTTGTACTGGTAATCCCCCGGGGTCATGCTGCCGCCGAGGGATGGAGCCAACGAGATCAGGTTCGATGGAGCGATCGTGCTATCGAGGATACCACCGCCGGGGTTGCCCGAAACGACGATGTTCTCGGAGATCACGTGAACGATATCGGTGTCGTTGAATCGGCCAGGGACGGTCAATTGTTTGAGTTCACCACCGGCAGGCGTTGAAACCTTGATGAACAACCCGTTGATCGAGTTGTTGACCAAATAGTTGTCATGGATCTCGGGACCGATGCGATCGTAATCGGGAGTAAAGGAGCCTTTGCGCTGGTATCGAATGTCGCTGAAGAGGGTTTCTTCAAAGCTATCCGGAGTGGCGCTCATAGCCGAATCAGCAGAATTGGTGATGCGGTTAAACGTAACCGTCGGTCGCATGTCAGCGATCTGAATGCTATTGACGGTCTGTTGAATCGAATCGATTACAACGGAACTCGATCCGCCGTATCGGATGTCTGCATAGTTGACATACTGTCGGAAGATCCCTTCATCTTCCAGGTCG
>JBJTAQ010001004.1:0-8313 GCA_046090945.1 Pirellula sp. | reverse complement strand
CGACTGACTCCGATCGCTTTGCTGTCGGCTAGTGTGCTGATTGCAGCCCCGATTCTATGGCGAAACCTTTCGGGAAGAATCACAAGGCACTGGAAGATCCCGAGCTACTTTTCCAAAGGGGTGTTTCTGGGCTATCTGGTTCTCGGTGGGTTGATCGTCGCAGCGCTCGGAGTGCTTGTGTTTCTACCCATTGCTGAATTGCTGCTCGAACTCGGAGAGCCCAGACCATGAGTACCGATCAAGGACAAAATGGACCAAATGAGGACTACCTGATTCGCATCGACGAAGCGGTCGCTCTCAGTGGCCCTTTGCAAGAATGGCTTATCCAACGGTCTTCGCAGGACACGAAGTATCCGAGCAAGCAAACCAAGTTGCTTTTGGATTCGCTCAAGGAACCGGTCAAGGCGGAGCGTTGGGTATCCGATCCTGGGTTGGCTCAGTTTTTGCCCCTCGTCCTGCGGGCTCATTCTAGCCCGCAAGACCTTGGGGCTCTTGATCCTTGGTACCGACTCGTGCTCAAACGCCCCGTTGGTCTGATCGATATCCTCCGGCGTTTCTATTACCCATTGGCAATCGCGCTGGCCGCATTTGCGATTTTCTACTTCCTAAGCGTCTCGTTGATCCCGACATTTCAACAGATGTTCTCGGAGTTTCAGCTTCGATTGCCAAGTTTGACGAAGCTCGTTTTCTCGATCGCAGACTTCCTGATCAACCACACGTTTTTTGCCATCGTGCAGATCCTCATTGGCATTGCGTTGCTAGTCGGGTTCTTCAGACTGATCTCTTATGGTTTGGATCGATTCGAAGAAGTGCCTTGGATCGGCTTTTTTCGACGTGGCACGAAAAGCAGCCTGGGTGCGATGGCCCGCTGGACGGGTACACTTTCGGAACTACTGACGATTGGCATGCCAATAGGCCGCGCGATCAGCACTGCAGGATTAGCTAGCAGGCGCAGATCGCTTTTGAGTCGTTCGCGAGAGCTCGTCAGTCATATAAACACGCAAACCGACAAGCCTTGCTTGCTGCAACCTGGAGCAACGAGTTTCTCACGGTCAGCCATCGCAGCAATCGACCTGCATCGACAGGGTGCAAACGGTGCATCGCTCCTTCGAGAGATCGCACAAAGCTATGCGGTTCGCTGGTCGAGTCGAGCTAGTTTTTCCCTCAATTGGCTCGGCCCAATCGTGCTGCTGTTGGTTGCCAAACTCGTCTTCCTGCTCGTGATGGCTCTGTTCTTACCTCTGCTTAGCTTGCTTACTTCACTAAGTGGTTAATAGGAGCAAACCATGAATCTCAGGAAAAACAAGAAGACTCCGGACTCAGCGGCTCAGCGACTAGGGAATCCATGGGTCAGTTCGACTCTGATTCCTGGCAGCCCGCTTGCCGAGCAACAAGCGACCTTGCTGGCCGTCTTGCACGCCGGGGTGCGGGAATCGCTTCCGCTGGTCCCTCTGATTCGCTCTTTGGCTACCGAGTACCCTGGCTTTTACTACAACAAATTGCAGCACCTGGCCTATTTGATCGATCGAGGGATTCCTTGGATCGATGCGCTCGAACAAACCCCCGATGCTCTTCCATCCGATACAGTTCTTGCGCTTCGAGTGGGCCAGCAAAGCGGTATAACCCTGGCAACCTTTGAAGAGCTTAGAGCCCAAAATACAGAGGATCTACTCCATCGGGACAAGTCCTCTTGGCAGTCCTATTTTTTCTACTGGATGTCGGTCTCCCTGGTCATGATCTTGATGGTTAGCCTTTACTCCTACTTTATCATCCCAACGATGATCAAAATGATGGAGGAATTCGGCATGGAGCGAGGAACCACGAATCTCAGGAGTAGCTCCAGCTATGCGATGCTCCCTGCAGTTACCATCCTGGGATTGACCCTCCTGGGAATCGTTTTGAGCTCTTCGGAGAGATTGAGAACTTGGCTTGCGAGCCTACTGGGCATACCTTCCAAGACCAGTGCGCAATCCAAAGCAGCGGTTCTCCGAATCGTCGCCAACGCGATCCAAAACGGGCGTCCCATGGCAGGGACTTTGTCGAGTTTAGCCAACTTCCATAGGGATTCTAAGTTGCGGTCTAAACTGCTTGTTGCGAGGAATGAGATCGAACAAGGGACCGAGGAATGGGAATCGATGTCGGCGGCTGGACTGGTGACCCTCGCACAGAAGAACGCGCTGCAAGGCCAATCGAGGAACGATCAAGCTTGGGTGCTGCGAAGTCTCGCCAGAGGGCTCAGTCTCCAGGGAAACCAGCACTGGAGTTGGGTTCAATCATTTGCCCACCCTGTGATCTTGATCACCTTTGGATTTGCCGTCCTAGCGATCGGCTCAGCCTTTCTCGATGGGCTCTACTCGATCGTCTCGGAACTGGCCAAGGAAACCCACTGGAGATAAACCATGAGGATGCATCGAGGAGTCAATCCCAAAACCAAACCAAGACCAGGGCTGATCCAACTTGAGATCGCAGTCTCGGCGATATTGCTCGGCACTCTGATCTGCTGCTTGGTCGGTTTGAATTACCGCCTGCTAGGAGTGGTCAAGGACACCAAGCACTACCAAATCGCATTGCATGAAGCGGCCAACGAGGTCCAGCGGCTTACGGCAAGCAAGCTCGATGAGTTGGACGAGCGGATTGCTCAGTCCAAGCTACCCGAAGACATCCAACAAGCATTACCAGGAGGGACGATCGACGTTCAGCGAGTCGACGATCCGACCGGGACTCGGGTCGTTGTTCGGATCAGATGGGATCGGCCCGGTAAGCCGACGGAGGTCGAACTTGTCGGTTGGGTAACGACCAAGGAGAGCAGGCCATGAGAGCTTTGAGCATGACCGAAACGAAATACCGAGCGAGGCGTCGAGGTTCGATGCTTGTCGAACTGTGCTCAAGCATCGCGGCGGCCTCGATGATCATGCTTTTAGGGGCCATGCTTATCGATCGATCGATGCGTTGGGCCCAATCGATGAAGCATCAAACCACATTGCAGCGGGAACTCAGCCAGCTCGCGGCCGAATATCGAAAGGATTTCTCGACGGCCCAGCGTGTTGAGTTTCCAACAAACGACCGAGTCGTCTTTTCGATGGTTGGAAAAAACGTGATTTATGAAGTCCAAAAAACTCAGGTTGTGCGACGTTGCGAAGTCACCGACGCGCAAGTTGCAACGGCCAGATCGCCTGAGAGCTATCTCTTAGGGGATGGCTACCAGGCCACGTTCGAGTCCCCTTGTTTGGTTGTACGGACTCTGAACCCAGCCGGGGAGATCATGGGAACAAGACTGCGGGTTTCGGGAAAACGGGCTGACGAGCGATACAAGATGATGGAGGACAAGCCATGACAAGAAGAACGCGAGGTCGAAGATCCGGAGCGATACTGATCGTAGCCCTGGTGGCACTAGCCATCTTTGCTAGTCTCTCGACAACCAGCATTCGGTCGTTGCTGAGCCACCGACAGGCGGTCAAGACCGAACGGGATTTGATTCAGGCCGAGTTGCTTTGCGATGCCGTTTGCGATCGTGCTGCAAGCAGATACGCCGAGGATCCTGCGTATGCGGGAGAGTTGTGGCTCGATCAAAAGAATCCGGATACAGGCGTGGTTATGCAGGTTGCCATCGAGATCCTTCGCAAGGAGAGCAGGACAACCGCCAGCATCCGCGCGTCGGTCGGCGGTCGAAACCAGTTGCCAGCCAAAATTCAGCGTACAAGAACCATCGTTTTAAGCGAATAGATTTTTCATTGCATTCAACACAAGCGAAACACCCATTAACTTTTATCGGGAGACACGGCCATGACCAAGTCGATAGCTAGCTGCAAAGTTCAAGACGTTTTAGCAAAGAATCGTTTCCGACGAGGCTTTACGCTCGTCGAATTGCTCGTCGTGATAGCGATCATCGGAATTCTTGTTGGGTTGTTGCTACCGGCGGTCCAAGCGGCCCGCGAGGCGGCGCGGCGGATGTCCTGTGCCAACAACATCGCCCAGTTGGGATTGGCAATTCATAATTTCGAATTTGCTGCGGAGCATCTTCCCAGTGGCTCGATCAACGACTCAGGGCCGATCCGCAACGAACCGATCGGTAAGCATATCAGTTGGACCGTGCAACTACTCCCCTACATCGAGCAAAGCTACTTGTACCAATCGATCGACCAAAGCAAAGGGGTCTACGATCCTGCAAACGCATTGCCTCGGAAGACGAGGATCGCCACACTGGTTTGCAATTCGTATCCGATTGCTGAACGGATCGATATAGACAGCGATGATTTGGGAATAACCACCTATGCCGCTTGCTATTCGAGCACCGAGGTCCCGTTGGACACCAAGAATGACGGCGTGTTCTATCTCGGTAGCAAGACCAAATTTAGTGAGATTGGAGATGGTTCGTCGAATACAATTTTCATCAGCGAGAAGATCTCGCACGACGGCGATCTTGGATGGATGTCTGGAACCCGTGCAACTCTACGCAATGGAACGATCGAACCGCTCCGACGCGGGGCCCTGACCCCTTCGACCCTCACCACGAACCCGGACAATGGTAGTTTGGTAATGGGAGGCTTTTCGAGTTTTCACACTTCTGGGTGCAATACCCTCTACGGTGATGGTGGGGTCAGGTTCGTTCCGATGAGCATCGACCCTAAGGTCTTCCAAGCCCTATGCACCCGCAACGGCGGAGAACTCAATACCGCTTACGAGTGGTAGCACGTACCCTACGCGAGCGAAATTCGTTTCAAGCGAATTTTCAACTCCGCAAGCATGATCGCGGTGGCCCCCCAAACCCAGTGGCCTTCGAGCCAAAACCCGAGCGCCTCGACTTGCATTGCCCCCCGTTGGACCGTCCGCACTGCGGGCTCAAGACGCATCAGGTGCTCGATCGGTAACAACAGAACTTGCGATACCTCGTCCGGATTCGGTTGCATCGCTGGATACTCGCTTGCTATCCCCAGGATTGGCACGACCCTGTGGCGACTGGCAAATACATAGAGCGCAGGCAACGAACCGATCACCTCCACAGGTTCGCTTGGACATCCAAGTTCCTCGGTGTACTCGCGCCAAGCGGCTTGCCCCGGACTCTCGCCTGGCTCGCATCGGCCTCCGGGAAACGAAACTTGGCCTGCGTGATCGGCCATGGTCGCCGGTCGTAAAGTCAAAGGGATCACCCAACCGCTGGGCGCAGGCAGGATCGCCATGAGGACCGCTGCCGGATGGGAACTGCTCGGGGCCGGGCCGCGATGGCGCCCGTAAGAAACTCGCGGAGAAAAGGGGTTACCGCGATAGGGACGATCGAATTGGCTGCTAATCGCCTGCCAATGCTCTCGCAGGCGTGCCGAATTGGCCAAGATTGCCTCGAAATTTCCCAGCGATCCGCTTTCCACCGATAAACCCGCAAAAAAGCTCCATTCCTCAGGATTCCCAATTGGTTTATCATTCCAACTCCTGACAATCTAGACCGCAACCCCAATTCCAACTCTCGACCGACCATGGCCAGACGCTCAAGCAACGACAACGAAGCGATCGCCAGTGTCCTGCGACTCCTGCCAGCAAAATGGCTCATCGGCCTGCTTGTGGCCGTCGTACTGTATTTCTTCCTGCAACCGCGTCTGAACCAATGGTTCGGCTGGAACCTTCCGAGCATCGCCGCCATGGCGGGCAACGAGCCTGTAAACAACAAGGCTACGAACAACAAACCGACGGTTGCCACGAAGCCGACATCGACCAGCACAGCAAATCCTCCCAACTCCGCAAGCAACTCCGCGAGCAGATCTGCAAGCAATGCGCAGAGTAGCTCGACAAAAAGCGATTCAAACAGGTCTTCGACAAACTCCAAGCAGTCCTCCGGTTCCAAGCAAGCCGACGAGGACACCAAGTATCGGATTCTCAAGCCCGTCGGTCGCGATCGCTACGAATCTCCCGCAGGGTTGATCTACGCACCCGGGAGTGAAGAAGGGCATCGCTTGGCGCACATTGCAAGACACCTTGAGGACCAACCCAATCGACCTGGAAGCCATGGTGTGTTCGAAGGGGATATGGCTGCCTTCCTGGTGGCCATCGATGACGCTTATAAGCGCGCTCGAGGGCATGCCAAGGGGACCAAGTCTCGCGATGAAGATGGGATGACTGTCTACGAAGCTCCCTTTGATCAGCCGATCGGTTATCTCGGAGGATCCGAGGGAGCCCGAAAAAAGAACCCAAAACTCAAAAAGATGCGCCTCGTCGTGCGCGACCGAAACCTTATCACCGCCTTTCCCATCCAGTGATGTCTCAACCTTTTCTGATCTACGTGAAGCATTGCCCAGTATGTGGGGATGGACTGTGCCGGGTGCGCGTCTGCCAAGACGTCCGCCGCGGCCGACTGACCGGCTGCATCCTATGCGATGAATGCGAAACCGTATGGACCGATCCGAGTCTCAAGCAAAAATTCACCCAGGGCAAAGTCCCCGCGACCCCTTGTTGCCCGGATTGCCGCGAGTCTCTTTGGGAGGCCAATAGCCACTGGGCCGACATTCCCGAAGTCTGCTTGCTCGGCTGGTACGATTCGGTCCAAATCGTTAGGACCGAACACCGCGACCAAATCCTCTAACACCCTCTACCCAAACCTTCAAAACGATTGTCCTCTAAATGCTAACGATCATTATCATCCTGTTTGTCTTGGGCTATTTGGCGATCGCGCTTGAGCACCAAATCCACATCAACAAAGCAGCTTCGGCAATTCTCACCGGAGTCCTTTGCTGGACTCTCTACGCGTTGAATTACGGGACACTGGTCCCGACCGAAGCTTTCGAGCATTGGAATGCAAGCCACGGCGGAACGCACGGTGGAGCCGAAGCCCAGGGAGGACTTGATCCGAAACTTCATTTTCTGGTCGATGGACAACTGAGTCATCTGTTTTCCGAGACGGCGGGGATCCTATTCTTCCTCATTGGAGCCATGACGATCGTCGAGTTGGTCGATGCCCACGAAGGCTTTTCGCTGATCACCAAGTATGTGCGATCCAAGAGCAAGGTTTCCCTGCTGTGGATCATCGGCATATGTACTTTTTTCCTGTCAGCAGTCCTAGATAACCTGACCACCACGATCGTGATGATTTCGGTGTTGCGCAAGCTCGTCGGCGATCCGGGTCTTCGGCTTGTGTATGTCGGTATCGTGGTCATCGCGGCGAATGCCGGGGGCGCTTGGACCGTCATCGGAGACGTTACAACCACGATGATTTGGATGAAGCACAAGATTGGGGAGTGGGAGGTGATGCGGGATCTATTCCTGCCGAGTATCGCTTGTTTGCTAGTCCCGCTGGGGATCCTATCGATGCAGCTAAAAGGCGAACTAGAGCCGCCAAGGCAGACCGAGGGAGACCGAGAGGAAAGGTCGATTGAGACATGGCACAAGGCGTTGTTTTTGTTTCTTGGGGTGGCTGGTTTGCTCAGTGTGCCGATCTTCAAAACCTATACCCATTTGCCCCCATTTATGGGAATGATGTTCAGTTTAGGGGCCTTGTGGTTGGCCTCGGAATTGGTATCCCACACGATGGACGAGAAGACCAAGAGCAGTACGGGAGTTTTGGCTGCACTGCGCAGGATCGATATGTCGAGCGTACTGTTCTTCTTGGGAATCCTGCTTGCCGTCGGCGCTTTGGGTTCGATGAACGTGCTGACTCAGTTGGCCGAGTATCTGCAATCGACGCTGAAGAATCAGTCGCTCATCGCGGTGATCATCGGATTGGTATCCGCGGTGGTTGACAACGTTCCGTTGGTAGCGGCTGGGATCGAGATGTACTCAGCGACCAACCCGCTGAACGATCCGTTCTGGATGCTTTTGGCTTACTGCGGTGGAACCGGTGGTAGCTGTTTGATTATTGGTTCGGCCGCAGGGGTGGCGGCGATGGGGCTCGAAAAAATCGATTTCTTCTGGTATCTAAGAAAAATATCGCCTCTCGCATTCGCGGGATATTTCGCTGGAATAGCCGTTTATTTCCTGCAACACTGGATCTTTTGAGTTGGGTTGGTTAGAAAATTGCAGTTCACAGTGATCTGCTTGGACGATTCGCAACGCAAGGATCTTTATGTCGACTTATCCCGATCGAACCTCGACTCTCCCGGATGACCAACGGGTGGTCATCACCTCCGTGGGGTTGGCCAGCCCGAACGGAACGAATTTAGAGAGTTACCGCGAGGCGTTGCTAGCCGGTCGCAGCGGGGTTCGGAACTACAACATCCGTTATGTAGGCGACACCCACGCTGGAGTATGCGAGTTTGAGGGGACCAAGTACCAGAATCGACGCGATGCTAGGCGTGGGACGCGGGCCGGGACCGTAGGTATCTGGTCGGCAAG
>JBJTAQ010001003.1:0-5440 GCA_046090945.1 Pirellula sp. | reverse complement strand
CATACGCTTTTGGACCGCCTTGCAAACCCGTGCGCAAGCGGTTGCGGATGGACACCGCGGCTGATTTCCCCATGTTTTATCGGTATTTGTTCATCCCCAAGCCAATCAGGAGGGCTGCTATTATGACGCGTAAAACTCGTGGTAGTTTGATCAATTCCAAAGATGTCAACATCGTTCATACGGTGGCAAAGACTTCAAGGAATTTGTTCCTTCTAGGAATCGATCGGTTGACGAAAATGGACAAGTCGCATCGCAAGCAGTGGATTCTGGACATCATTAAATTCCAAAGCTCCCTGATGGCCATCGATGTACTAAGCTTTTCCGTGATGTCGAACCATATGCATCAAATGCTTCGCGACAGGCCCGATGTAGTCAGAGCCTGGAGTAACCACGAAGTTGCTCGCAGATGGCTGACGCTCTGTCCAAAATCCCGAAAGCGGCTCAAGATTGGTAAATTCACACATTACATTCCGATCCCACCGACAACCGCGCAGATCGATGAGTTAGCCAACGACGCGAAGCAAATCTTAAAGATAAGAGAGCAGCTAAGTTCGATTAGCTGGTGGATGCGACTGCTGTGTCAGAAAGTAGCTCAAAGAGCCAATAAGGAGGATGGCGGCGGTTTGGGGCCGTTGTGGAAAGGCCGATTCCATGCAACCCTCGTCGATGATGTTAAGTATTCACTGAGCTGTAGTCTATATATCGATTTGAATGCCATGGAAGCAAACATCTCTAAATCGATCGATGATTACGAATACACATCGGCAAAATTACGGCTTGATATGCTCAGGGCCCAGCAATCACCTAAGGAGGCAAGAGCAGGGGAGGCTGATGAATCCGTCGGCACCGAAGTAGCTAATTCCTCTGGAGAAAGCGGTGTCAGCAAGCAAGACAAACTAGTGCCCATTCCAAGGATAACGCGATGGGAATTTTTAAGTGCGGTTAAGATCACCGCTCTGTCGCATCAACCGGAGTTGCACACGCAAGGGTTTCGGTGCAGCGACAAGGGGTTTTTGGATATTACCGTTGAGGAGTACTTGGATGTACTGCAATGGTGCATCAAGAACAAATTTGCTCAGACCGAGAACGAGAAACCCGGGGGAGTTCCTGAGGTCTTGAGTCGACACAAGTTGGATGCACAGGAGGTGTTTGAGAAGGCGGATAAGTTTGGAGACATCTTCAGGTATCGAACCAGTTCGCCGTGTAAAGAGAAGCCTGAGAAAGCTTCTTGCGAATCTCCGCCAACGGGATAGGGTTGCTGTCTCTCATCAGCCCCACTCAAACCCACCACAAGGATAGTGGGCTCTCAGAGCCGATGAGTTATAGGGGGTATGGTGGTAGTCGAGACTGTCGACGGAAATCTTTTTTAAGGACCGGCAGTGAGTTCTGAGGGATCGGTCTGCGCCCAGGGAGAAGAAATCGGGCATAGATTGATGAGTTTCTTAGCGCATGGGCCTCAGAAACTGTTCTACAGGCTGGATTCCCTCTGAAATCCCCTGTCCCGGACCCATAAATGCTTTCAAAACTCTTCCCGGCTTGGCGCGGGGACTGTCCCCGATGCGGGGCTGATGTTGCTTGGCGCGGGGACTGTCCCCGATGCGGGGCTATCGCTCAAAAAATCTTGCGTTTGAGAATTTCAGGATCTCGCCACACTGCTAGCAGCAGCCAAGCAAGGATGGATAAACCGACGAGCCATTTGATGGGCCAAGTGTATTGCCAATAATCAACGGGCCTGGGCTGAGTGTAAAATTCATCGGTGATCAACTCCATCTGCGTGAATCGAAAGACGGCTTTGGTTTGATCGCTATTGCAAGCGGTCGAAAAAAATTCGATCCCTTTGACGGGTGAATCCGGACAACTTACCGAGCCTACAGGAATCATGCTCAGAGAGCTACTGCCGACGGCAAAACTCAATTGGCCCTTGGATTTCATTATTTGCAATTGTCCTTGTTGCAACGGGTTCGGTGAAAACTGAGCGTCTTTGATTTCCCGGATAGGTTTCGCAGATGATATAAAACCAACCAGCCCAAGCTGAGTTGATGCAAATCCAAAGACTGGCGAGTTGATCGCTTGATCTTCGAATCGCAGTCGCATCATAAGGCCGCTTAAGGTTTCAGGACCGGCTTGTGGCGGTCGCTCGATTTTGAAATCGATTCCTAGAGACATCAGTTCCGTCGAAGGGATAGAGACCAGGAGTTTATTTGCATCCGAACTTGAACCGATCGGCTGTTGAAACTCGATACCCTGCGGAGTTGCTAGGATCAGTTGCTTGTCCCCTAAAAATTGAAAACTTGGATTGTCTTTGATTTCTGTCGTGAGAGTCCAAACCATCGGCGAGTTTTTGGCCGCAGAGGCCTGCTGTGCCATCAGTCGACCGTCGAAAAAAACCTGAGTCGCGATGATTAGCAAACCGATCCGAAAGCAATTCGGAGCCGCGACCATTAAGTTACATAAGATAGTAAGCATAAACTACAGACCAGGAATCTCTCTGATCACTTCACCGCAGCGAATCGTCCCTAGCTGTCCCCAAACGCCGTAGGGGCTCGGTTGACTTGAATCCCCCAGGGGTACTGTTTGAAAAAGATCTCCAACATCGATCGTAAAATCGACCGATCGAACAGAGCCGTCTGCGAAACAGGCTTGCAAGGATCCTGGATGATGCGAACCAGCTGTGAACAACCCGTTGACCAGATCGTGCCACGCGCGGTTGCTCGCATTGATGTCGTTGGGAGCTAAAATGGTATTGATAGTCGTATAAACCGGCGCTCCATCGTTCCATCTTTTTCCCCGCCCATAATACGGAGGTGGATTGGTGGGAGCAAAGGGTATGGCTTTTGGACAATCGACTGTCGGAGTGATCTGTGCAGGTAAGGACATTTGATCTTCGGTGAACCACTCGGCAATCGGCATCCCAACTTTGAATTCCAGAAAAGCAAACGTATTGGAAACACCATCTGTGACGTCAGCCAACTTACGCCAAGTTTTTGCTTGGAAGAATCCGCGTGTTTTCCCATTGGCTACATCTTTGAGGGTATCTCCCACGCAGAATGCATAGCAGGTAATTCCGATATCCGAAGGTGCTTTTCTGAATGGTTCGCTGGGACAAACCAAGTAAGGAAGCTGAAACAGCCAAGGCTTATAACTCCCACCGACCGTTTCACCTGGGTGTGGCCCGCCTGGTGCAACTGGATTGGCTGCGGAATTGGAAATCCGGATTTCATGATAAAGGTTGTTTTGCTCCATGTAGATCAGCAATGCTGCAAAGCCATTGAGTCGCAAATGGTTGCCTGAGGTCGAGGAGCTAAAGCCTTCGGTCCCAGCCCTTAGTGCGGGATATCGTTTATGAGCACTCTCATAATTGAGCATCCCCAAACCGATATTCTTTAGATTGTTGCTGCATCGAATCCGACGGGCCGATTCCCTCGCAGCCTGGACAGCCGGTAGTAACAGCCCGATCAAAACTGCAATGATCGAAACAGCCACAAGTAGCTCAGTGAGAGTAAAACCCGACGAACATTTACCATCCAACCTTGAAGTGCACATAACAAGTCTCCTTGAGCAGTGCGGTTGAAGAATCAAAAGTCAGAAAAGCTCGATCAATCTAAAATCTCTAGAGTAGAGTTTACCGCGTTGAAATTTGAGTTGCAAACATATTCCAGTCATTCAGGAATTTTCGTGGATGGAGCCTCGGTTGCTTCGTACTCCGCTTCGAAGTAATCGTTTTCGAAATGCTTGAAATATGGACCTATTCAAATGTTTCGACCGCTTAGACCATGGCTTGATTCTTGCGAAAGTCAACCGTCTAGTGAAAGACGGAAACATTTTGAAATGGTTCTGTGAGCGAGATGAACCGGGGACAGTATCCCCGATTCACCTTACTGGCCGGTTTGTGTGAAAAGAAACGATGACGATCGATTACTTCTTTCGAGATCGCTTGAGGGCTCTGAGACCGTAGCCGAATGCTCCGAGAGCAAAGATAGCTGCGGATGCAGGTTCCGGTACCACGCCTCCTCCCCCACCGCCGCCCCCTCCGATGTTGGAAAGATCCAGCCCGAAAGCCACATCGTTGTCACCATATCCATTGAGACTAAAAGAGTCTGTACCAACGTTGGTCGACCCTATCCCAACCCAGGTTACCCCGGTGTTACCTTGAAAGTTGATTTGTCCGACTGGATTGGTGATTGCGAATTGAGCCTCCAAAGCATCCAGGTCGATGAACACTTGGTAGTTGTTGGTGTTCGATACCGTATTTCTGAAGATCCTGAAAGGCCACTCCCCTGCTGCGTTGCCGGACGCGGCCGGTCTGTTTAGGATCAGTGTTTTATTTCCCGTGCTCTGGCCAGCCACCTTTGAAGGGTTGGCCTGAAGGCTGACTGCGGATCCAACAAGAGTGGCATCTGTGCTACCGGTTATCAATTGGATTGTGAAATCCTTCTGTTTTGAAACTGTTGAGAAACTTGCTTGGCCACCTGAGATGTTATTTGAAACGATAGAAGTACCTGCACGGTAATAAGTATTGGACAATGGATCCGATTGTTCTGAATTTCCATCAAGATCAAACCGGATCGTTGTGGTATTACCTGATGGATTTGTTGCACCTGAAATCCATTCCATCCCGAAGCCTAGGATTCGATTGCCGTTTTTGAAAACGTTAGTGAATCCTGAACTTGCACTGGTTTCGAATCCCGAAGCTCCACCGTTGGGACCACCACCAATCGTCCCCGTTGTCTTCGCATGATTATCGAACAGAAAAGTGGTCGTATAGACCTTGTAGACATTCAAGGCAGAGCCTCGAGCGCCTCCAAGTACTCCTGGGGCGACATTGATTGAATCGGACTGGCCTTTTAGGTCCCAGCCTGACCAACTCCTCCCCCCATCGACGACGATACCCGCGTCGGCCAACTTTAGGCTTCCCAATAAACTCAACACAACAGCTGTCGCTAACAGTAGCGATTTTCCCAAACGCATAGTCGATTTCCTTCTCCGGTTGAAATGTTCAAAGCTTATCGATCGAACTCATGGATCTTTGATTGCAAGAAACACTCTTGCGCAAGTTCGTGAGGGAGGGATTACAACGATTGAAGAAGAAGCGAGCAATTCTTTAAGCGACAAATGCAGATCGCTAAATCGAATTGATTTGACAGGGTGAATTTACTCAATAGGGCGTTTTTGCTGAGTGGCTTGTTTTGCTTCACCTCAAAAGAAGCAAGGAGTCCTTGTACTCGCCGAGCAAATCGGAGCAATTCGCGTTCTCTTAAGCGATTTATTCATTTTGCGACAAGTGGCCCATTGCTCGACTCTGTTTTGCCCCAGGCGGAGCTGGTTGCTGAATCGTGTGCTAGAGTTTAGCGGTTCCGAGAGGAGAATCCGCTATGTCAAAACGTCAGTATTTAACGCCTGAGCAGAAGATCGCAATTGTACGGGAACACCTTTTGGAGGG
>JBJTAQ010001002.1:0-1516 GCA_046090945.1 Pirellula sp. | reverse complement strand
CCGAAGGGAGGGGGGCGGGCTCGGAGGCCCGCCCTACGGGAATACGGAAAGTAGGAGGAAAAGGCTCGAAGGGATGGGGGACGAAGGGGCAGGGGCGGGCTCGGAGGCCCGCCCTACGGGAATACGGGAAGGAGGTAATATCGCTGCATCAGCGGGGCTAATCTCAGAAAGAATAGGATTGGGGGCATTCGGTTCAACCTTGACCTGCCCCGGTTGCCGAAAGATAATTTTGGGAAGTGCTGGTTGCTGTTTATTCGCGTTACCCGCACTCCCCGCCTTGGTCCGCCCGACCCTCCCTACCCCACCTTCCTACCATCACTTGTTCGCGGAGCGAACTTTCTCGTTGCCCCAAGGGATTCGTCGCATGATTTCAGACCCAAACGGAATCGAGCCGCTGCTTGATTCGGTCAAGCTGCGCGAATTGGCGGATTGCCTCAACGGTGGCTCGCCCATCGACGCTTTGGCCGAACGCTGGAGTTTCCCTTCGATCCAAGACTTGCTTGCCACGAGCGCTCGCTCGATGCAACTTGAGTGGCTCCCGTCGGACGACACGGAACTCTCAGGCGATGCCCTCGATGGCTTTCCGGCTAAACTGATCCATCGCCATTCGGTTTTCCCGTTGCAACGGGGTGATGGCTGGCTGCGTCTGGCGGTCTCGAACCCCTTCGATTTCGCCGCAATTGACTCGGTGGCTTCGGCCTTGCAGGTCGAAGTCCGACCGGTCATGGCCACCTCGGAAACGATCCAACGCCTCACGAAAAAATACTTAGGGGTCGGCTCCGAAACAATCGATGGTCTGATCGCTCTCCAGCGCCAACAAGGTGGCGATATCGAGATGCTCGAAGGGATCGACCCGGACAGTCTCGAAGATGCCGAGGAAGCTCAGCAGGCCTCGGTGGTCCGATTAGTGAATGAGATCTTAACCGAAGCCATCGAAGCGCGTGCTAGCGATATCCATATCGAATCCCAAGAAGCGGGATTAAAAATCCGTCATCGAATCGACGGGGTTTTGCAACGGCAACCCACCCCGCCGGAGATGAACCAGTTCCGCGCGGCGATCATCAGCCGATTGAAAATCATGGCCAAGATGAACATCGCGGAAAAGCGCGTGCCGCAAGACGGGCGGATCAAGTTACGTGTCTCGGGCCGCGAAATCGATGTCCGTGTATCGGTGATCCCGATGCTTCATGGCGAAAGTGTCGTGATGCGGGTGTTGGATAAATCCAACTTGAAATTCTCCCTCAAGGGGATCGGGATGCCCGATCGGGTCTATCAGCAATTCCAGAAACTCATCCGTTTGCCTCACGGCATCGTGCTTGTCACGGGCCCGACTGGTTCGGGTAAAACGACCACGCTCTACAGCGCCCTGAACGAAATCAAATCCGAAGATATCAAGATCGTCACGACCTAGGACCCGATCGAGTATCAACTCGAAGTGATCAACCACATCCAGGTCCATTCGAAGTTCGGATTGACCTTCACAGCTTGTTTGATGGCCATCCTCCTCCACCCCCCC
>JBJTAQ010001001.1:0-5966 GCA_046090945.1 Pirellula sp. | reverse complement strand
GCCAGCTCCTGGTCCACCGGCACCTGCGGCACCTAGACCTCCAGGTGCACCTATTCCACCGATTTGCCCAGCTGGAAGAAACTTGCTAGCGGGCGGTTTTCCACCAGCTGCCGGAGCTCCAGCGGGCGCACCGGCAGGTGCACCACCGCCGTATCCAGCAGGAGGACCACCTCCTCCACCTCCACTGTATCCAGCAGGAGGTCCACCAGCGCCACCACCGTATCCAGCAGGAGGGCCACCAGCGCCACCACCGTATCCAGCCGGAGGGCCACCAGCACCACCACCGTATCCAGCAGGAGGTCCGCCAGCACCACCGCCGTATCCAGCAGGAGGTCCGCCAGCGCCACCACCGTATCCAGCAGGAGGGCCACCAGCACCACCACCATATCCAGCCGGAGGTCCACCAGCGCCTCCACCGTATCCAGCAGGAGGGCCACCAGCACCACCACCGTATCCAGCAGGAGGGCCACCAGGTCCACCGCCGCGAAGACTTGGGCCACCCGAAGAACCTCCTCCAAATCCTGCTGCGCCGCCCAAACCTGCTGCGCCGCCTAAGCCTGCCGCGCCACCTAAGCCTGCCGCGCCACCAAACCCAGCCGCGCCGCCAAACCCAGCCGCACCGCCAGCGCCACCGCCAGAGAGCAAGCCAGCTAAACCAGAGAGACTCGGCGGCAAAGAAAGCGAACCGTAGGAATACTCCCGGAAGGCTTCCGACCACTTGCCGTCGCTGTGAGCTTTGTTGAAGGCATCGACGAAAGCCGCTGCATAATTGCCGGCAGCATCGCTAAGCTCCTGTGCTGGGAGTTTCCTAACACCAGCCGTAGGACTTGATGATGACCCCAAGCTGAGATCACCACCGCCGCCACCGGCAGCGCCGAGCGGAGGAGGCCCACCGCCACCTCCTGCGGCACCAAAGCCGCCGGAGCCTCCTGGGCCATTGCCGCTGCTGGTTAATTCAGCCAGCGGAGTCCCGATTGGCTTTAGATCTTTGACTTGAGGGGTCTTCTTAACGATCAGGCCTACTGCAAAGTTGTATCCCATGCGAGGAACGATGCGTCTTTTATCCCATCGATATTTATCGACTAAGCTTTGGGCTTCGTCGTTGGGAACATGCAACGAGTGCGCTTGATACAGTGCATAAGATCTTGGGGCATTGCCGGCTTGGAATGCGAGAACGGCTCGATCTTCGAGAGTCAGCTCGACGGCTGGGATGGCCGGTGCAGCCGATGGGTTTTGCGAATTACCTTGCGGACCGGAACCTGGCAATCCACTGAAGGGTGCGCCGCCGGGTGGCATTCCTGCTCCGTTATCCCCGGATTCGTTTCCAAAACTACCTAAGAGATTTCCTCCACCACCGACACCGGTACCGAGTGCAGGACCGGCTCCTGGTCCGCCCGGTGCGCCGAAGCCTAGTGTGGGACCGGCAGCGCCTCCCGCAGGTGCGCCAGCCGGGGTGCCTGCAGGGGCATCGCCACCGCCGCCAGCACCGGCGGCTTCTAATCCAGGAGGACCATCCGTGTTACCTCCGCTTGAGGGAGCACTCGCTGGTGCTGCGCCGCCACCTCCTGTGCCAGCAGCGTCCAATGCAGGTGGGCCGTCAGATGTTCCACCACCGTTTGATTCAGGTTCTGCGGTTTCTCGCCCAGTGCTTCCGGCAGGAGCAGCGTTCGCCGGAGGTGCCGAAGGAGCGGATCGAACGGCAGGACCGGTGGACATCCCGCCGCCTGCCGAAGTACTGCCAGTGTCTGCCGAAGCGACCTCGGTCTTTTTCGCACCACAACCGACCAAAGCGGAACTCAATACGACCGCCCAAAAGCAAGCCAGACGATACTTCATGGGTGTACCCCATCGCAGGAATGATAAGAAAAAAACAATCGCCTAAGAACTTCGATTATCCGTTGAGGTTTTCGCGTTGTCCACTCCCGCCGACGGTATATTGTTAGGAAGGTCGTATTTTGAGCCCTAAAGTCCGTCAGGCTCACTCCGCAGGTCAAGATCGCAGGTCAAGATCTCCGCAGGTCAAGCGAACCTCAGGATCATCAAGCTAAGGATAAAGGTCAAGGTTTTGTCCAGTAGTCCCCGAGCCTCAAATTCGGCAAAATCCCGCACCAGCGGCCAGGAGCAGTCCCCCTTTGGAGTTCCAAGCTCAAGCGCGCCGACCGTGCGACTTTGGATGCTTTTCGTTTCGATGATGGTCATCGCAGGCTTTTCCCTCATGCTGGCCCTGGCCGTGAGAATCCCAAGCGTATCGAATAGTTTGAGGGATTTTTTTGGCGGCGCTGGCCGCTCGAGCGATCCGACCAACGACCGCTCTGGCCACATGTTCATGCTCTTGGTTTGCTACAGTTCGCCTCTGCTGATGATGATATGGGTGAGCCTGCTGCGTCGGTTCATCCTCTTCCAACAAAGACGCTTGGATCGAAAACTGCAACAGCAGCAACGCGAAGACAGCGAATTCAACATGGAAAGCTAACGCGTTATGAACGAGATACTATCTGCCATCGAAGAGCACTTGCAACGACGCCTGAGCGTCTCTCAGCTGGACTACTACCAAGTCATCGGACTCGAACCATTCTGCTCCGACAAATCTCAAATCCAGTCGGCCCTCGAAAAAGCTTGGGAGACTATTCGAAGAAGCGAAGATTCCAACATAGCGAACAAAGACGACAAGACGCAGTCGTTGCAGTTGGTCAATAAACTTCTCAAACAAGCTCAAACGATCCTGCTGGATGCAACCAAAAAAACCGCTTACGACAGCCAGCTTGCCAAACTCTTCGAATCGCAAAAGAAACAAAAAGCAATCGGCAAAGAAACCGCCAACACAACAGCAGCCATCGGAATCCTGGCAAAAACTACGGCCAAGTCGGCCGCGACCGACTCTGCACAAACCGCCAAACCGAACGAAGCGGAGTTGCTTCCGACTGGCGATCCGATGCACCCCTACATCGCTTCGGTCGCTCTGCCTTCGACGCTAAGCAACTACAGTGTCGACAAGCGACGCGCGGAACTCACGGAGTTGTTTCCATCCCTGATGCATATGTCCTTTCAACCCGAGCCGACTCAGGAGCAAGCGCCCGCTTGGCTGGTCGCCGCCGATCGAAAGCCGGCATCCTCCGAGCCTGTCCCAAAGTCGATCGATCTTGTCGAACAGCTTCGCAAAAGTCGACGCCAGCGCAATCTGCTTGCCATCGGAGGGATGATCCTTGCTGCCGTCGGATTGCTCGGATTTGCCAGCTATCGGTTCTTATCAAATCGCATGCAACTGGCCCAGCAGCAGGAAAAGAGAAACACCCAAGGGAGCATCGCTCAAGCGCCAACGACGGGAGAAAAACAGACCGGCACCAAGACACCCGAGTTGGTCATCGCCCCGAACAAACGCAACGGCAAGCAGACATCCCAGCAACCACTACCGGAGTTGCCAAGCGTCAGGAAAGATCCAGATCCTTCTGCCACACCCCCGGCCGATCCGGCGATGAACGAGGCTGTCAATCCAGCCCCTGCACAGACCGCTCCAAGTCCCGACGTGCCAACCCCGAATGCGCCAACCCCGACCCCGGAGCCTAAACCAGAACCGGAGCCTAAACCAGAACCTAAACCGGAACCGGCCATGACCAGCGAATCGGACCAGTGGAAGAAGGGGATGACCCAAGCTCGAGAATTGCTCGCGCTGGGCGACTTGAAAAAGTTCGAGCCGATGATGGCCGGGTTGCTCGACAAAGCAGTGACCAAGGAGGGCAAGGATCAGACGGCTCGGTTGGACCAAGCCGGCCAGCTCTACAAAATCTACGTCGAGTCCTTTGAAGAAGCCAAGAGAAAAGCCAAAGGGGCTTCGGCGTTGAAGGTTGGCAATACAGAGGTGAGCATTGTCGAAACGACTCCTGAGAAGATCATCATTCGGCAGGGCGAAAACAAATCGTACGCTTGGGACAAGCTACCGTTCGGGATCGCAGCGGCCCTGTCGGATCTTGGACTCAGCGAATCAGCCCCGGTAGATGTTGCAGCCCGCGCCATTTATTTTTCGGTGACACCGTTTTATCAAGAGGCTGCCAAGGCCAACAACTTGATCACCAAGCGGATCGATGGATGGTTCGAACGCTCGGTTGGCAAGGAGAGCATCCGCGCCGATCTCAAGCAATTCCTTACCGACAAGTACGAGTAAAGCCTTACCCCTGACCGAATGTCCCTCGACGCATCGAATTCAAGCGAAAGCGAACCGAACCCCAAGCGACCATGGTTTGAGCGGCTGTGGGTCAAGCGGCTTGCGTTTTTTGCGACAGCCGGGGTGATTCTCATCGGGATCATTGGGGCGACGACCAACAGGCCGGTGCTGCTGAAAAGGCCCGAGCAGATCCGCTCGACGTTTGACGAGTCGATCTTGCAAGCCGCGGGACGCGTCGACAAGGAGTTCGACGAGTCGTGGAGCGCGCAAGGGCTTCGGCCCGCTCCGCAGGCAGCTTGGTACACCCTCGCTCGGCGAATCAGTTTGGGGATGGTTGGCAATGGGTTGTCGCTCGAGGAGTATCGGTCGCTCGAGAAGATTCCCGAGTCGCAGCGGGCTGTCTGGTGGACCGAGTACTTGCTCGACGATCGGCGATGGGCCGACCATTTTGCGGAGCGGTTTGCGAGAGCCACGGTGGGAACCAACGGCGGTCCGTTTTTGATTTACAGACGGCGCAAGTACGTCGATTGGTTGGCCGATCGCTTCGAAGAGAACTTGCCGTACGACCAGCTAGCGCGTCGGATCCTTGTGGCCCGAGGATCATGGACGGATAGTCCCGAGGTCAATTTCTTGACGGCGACCATGGACGAGACCGACAATCGCAAGCCCGATGCGGTGCGGCTTGCAGGACAGACATCGCGCGCTTTTTTGGCCATGCGAATCGACTGCTTGCAATGCCACAACGATTACCTGGGCAACGTCCAGTTCCCTGATTCCGAATATTCGCAAATTCAAAACTCCGAACAGGGTTCAGGCCAGAGTGTCGATGCGAGTGCAGACGACCAGCTTGAGGGTGACAAGCGCAAGGGGGGGGCGGACCGATCGCTGCGAGTTGGGCAGCAGAGCGACTTTCATCAACTTGCTGCGTATTTTGGAGGGGTTCGCATGGAGAATCCTTTTAGCGGGCTGAAGGATGAGGGGGAGAGCTACAAGACCAAATATTTAGGACAAGAGGACGAAGCGGTCGTGGAGCCTCGGGTGCCGTATGGGGCAAGTTGGAGGACGGACAAGTCCGAGTCGCGGAAGGCGTTGGCCGAATGGGTGACGCACAAAAGCAATCGTGCATTTGGGAGAGCGACCGTCAATCGAGTATGGGCGATCATGACTGGCAGGCCACTGGTCGAGCCCATTGACGACATACCGGCCGCGGGTCCTTATCCTGCCGGTTTGGAGCCCTTGGTCGACGATTTCATCGAGCATGGGTATGACATCAAGCGGTTGGTCCGAGTGATCGTATCGACACGGGTGTACCGAATGGATTCGCAGTGGAGCCAGGGGGATTCGACGCAAACCGAGTCGATTGATCAGGAGTACGAGAAGAGTTGGGCGGTATATCCGATCACCCAGTTGAGGCCCGAGCAGATGGCAGCGGCGGTTCATCAAGCTTGTCGTTTGAAAACGATCGATGCTTCGAGTTCGATTCTATCGCAGTTGGAGATGTTTGGCGGGGTGAATGAGTTCACGGCGGCGTATGGGAGTCGGGGCGAGGACGAGTTTGCCGAGCAGTCGGTGACAGTGCCTCAGAGGTTGTTGATGATGAATGGCAAGTACTTAGCTGAGCGTATCGACAACAATCCGATCATGAATGCCTCGACGCGGATAGCGGGGTTGTCCAAGGACGATCAGACGGCGGTTCAGACGGCGTTTGTATCGACCCTGAATCGACCGGCCGACGAGCGAGAGGAGCGATACTTTGCCGATCGGCTTGTTGGCAAACGGGGCGAGGCTCGGAGTCGCGAGTTAGGGA
>JBJTAQ010001000.1:0-1304 GCA_046090945.1 Pirellula sp. | reverse complement strand
CGATCGATCCTTGGTCGATGCCTTGCGTTTGGCAACGCAGCCTGGAGAAGATGGAATCGTCTATTCGTTTTCTTGCTATCGAGCTACCGAGTATGTGGTTGCCTTAGGGGTCGCTCAAGAAGCTCTGAGGGTCAATCCTACGTTGTATAGAAAGCTTGAGGCACAAGCTCAGAGGCGAGCGATTCGCTCTCGCGAGTTCCACGATGTGTTCATGAAGGAATACGGTTCGAGGGAGCGTCCCCTTCCGGAGACTTACTATGTCCCTGGAGATCGCGTTTGGTTCAAGAATCCTGATCCAGCCTCCGCCGAAGCCCTTGGATTCGAAGGTTCCTGGCTGTTCTACATGGGAGCCGGGGTGTTTTCGGATTTCTGGAAACGCAGCAAGACCTTCACGTTGGATCTGAAGTGTTTAGAGATCTACCACTGGAGGCACGGGGTGTACCCGGACGACCAGGGGGTTTGGTGGATGGACGAGAAACGCGTCCAAGAACAGATGCGAAAAACCGAACAGGATCCTCTCGAGCATGCGCGTATCTTGACGCAGATGCGCAAGATTCAAGATGGGCCCGGAGTCTATGAGCAAGGTGGTTGTATCGATGCGACTCGCGAGTACACGCGTTGGGTAAGACCCGGTAGTTGCAACATCGAGCTCAAGGATGCAAACGACATTGCCTGATGCGGCCTTTTATTCCAGTCCGTTGAATGCAGAAAGCACAGGGCTAGCCCTGTGCTTTCTGCGGTAACTACTTGCTGCTCTGACTCGTTCGAGTGCTCGACTAAGCCATAGCTACGGGTCGTTCGATTTCGAGTTGGTCGCAGACACGATCGATAAGCTGATCGATGGTGAACGGTTTTTGCATGAAATCGTTAGCCCCTGCGGTGCGGAGATCGGCGATTTTGTCGGCTTCGACCATGCCCGAGATGCACAGGATCTTGACCGTGTCCATCGTTCGATCCGAACGGACTCGCTGACAAACCTCTCGGCCGTTGATATCTGGAAGCATCACATCGAGAACGACCAGGTCGGGGCGAAACTCCTTGACTTGCATTCCGGCGTCGAAACCGTTGTTGGCGGTTCGGATTTCGAAGCGTCCGTCGCGTTCGAATCCGTCTTGCATCAAATCGACAAGGTCTTGATCGTCATCGACGATCAGCAATTTCTTTCGACCGCTTTCGAGCGCATCGGTTGGGATCCCGTTGTCCTTCATGAAGACAAATAGATGGTCCCGAGGTATCCGGCGAAAACGACTGCCGGGGACTCGAAACCCCTTGAGCGTTCCGTTGTCAAAACAACGGATAATCGT
>JBJTAQ010000999.1:0-2928 GCA_046090945.1 Pirellula sp. | reverse complement strand
CCCTCCAAAAGGTGTTCCCGTACAATTGCGATCTTCTGCTCAGGCGTTAAATACTGACGTTTTGACATAGCGGATTCTCCTCTCGGAACCGCTAAACTCTAGCACACGATTCAGCAACCAGCTCCGCCTGGGGCAAAACAGGATTCGCGGCTCGTATGGTCATTCGCGAGGTGCGATGATGCCTGGAGCAATGCTCGGGCTTGCACTGGCCGCATGTTCAAACCGCCCGGATTGGTGGCGACGTTCGGCAATCATCGGATTTCTGTGTGCAATCGGCTGGGGATTCGGAGGTGCGAGTAGTTACGGACGACTGATTCATTACTCGTTGGACTCGCAGTGGTCGACAAGCTTTTATGGCTATTGGTGTTTGTTCTTGGTGGGCGCGTTGTACAGCGGTATTGGAGGGGCTTGCTTGTCCCTGGCAATCACCGCACCTCGGTCTTTCCTAGAATCAGCGGTTGGTCCTTTGGTGCTGACGTACTCTATGTGGTTGATGCTGCAATGGCTTGGGGTGGAGCAATGGAGTTTGGATCTTTTTGCAAAGGATCCCGCTTTACCGGAGCAAACGGCTTGGCTCTATGACACTCGATGGCTGTGCGCTGTTTCGAGTCTATTGCTCAGTGCGTTGCTCTGGATATTCATCCCTTCCTGGCGAGGCCCCTTGCAATTGATGCTACTGTTATCGACCGCTTGGCTTTCCTCTATGGCAATCCTGATCGGGTTTCTAGGATTTCGAATCAACCCATCCCGCTCAGATGCTTGGGCCGGTTGTTTGGGAATTCAAATAGCATTCCTCGCGTACTATTATCAGCAGCGCAATCGAGCCGCATTGCTGCTGTGTGCATACGGAATCCTTTCGGGCGGGATTGGATTTGTGGTGGGGCAGTTTGTTCAGGCTTTGGGCAGGGCCCGCTATGGAATAATCGGCCGTTATCCGGTCCTTCAAGAGTTCGGATACTGGACCATCATGGAGCAGGTCTTTGGGGCAGCCATGGGGTTGGGGATGGGCTTAGCGGTGTGTCGATTGCTGCGGGGGGGGCTGACGCCGACCCTTGAAGATGTCCGCTCAAAGAAGCTCAATTGCCTTGCTATTTTTTCCCTCTTCGGCGTGATTCCAGTTTTGAATATGAGCACAAACGTTCAAGCTTGGCACAAAGCGGAGTTGATTCCCCGTCGAGTGCTTGGGTTGGATACCGGTTGGGTGCTCCTGGCCATCGCGATGGTTTGGCTTCTACTTTGGCTCGATTTCCTCCGACTCTATCGCCGTGGCCGCTTGGACCTTATGCCTGAGTCGTCGCTGGGTAGAGCTCGAGGGTTGGCAGTGGGAATGTCATTGCTGGTGCTAACCCTTTATGCGATGTTGCCTTCGAAAGGTTTGCCGACGTCGTTGTTCTTTGTGGCCTCACTGGCAGTGGCTAACTGGTTGCTTTTACAACTCGAGCCAGAGCCTATCCATGCTCTAGTCGAAGAGGGCACGACTCCGGAGTCGTCGAAATGGCGATTGACTTGGGGCTATGCCCTGTGGTGGGTGATTGCCCTATGGATGGTATTGATCGTCTCCTATGCCACAACACGGTTAGATATCCCGAGGTGATCGCCTAAGGTCGGCAAGAATCGGTGCTACTTCCACAGTTTGCCCAGTAGCTCAGTCATCGCAGGATCGTGCTTTTCTAAATCCTTACGCGTGAATGGATAAAAATCGTTTGTCGAAAAGAACGCTTCGGTCGATTCGGCAAAGTATTCCGCAGGGTTGGTTAGGGCATAAGCGGTTGTCTGGCCTGATCGGCCATCGCCAAACCGCTGCTCGACACGATCATAGATCCCGGCTCGTTTCGCATTACGATAGGTCATTTCGATTTGCGGATTGGAAAAGCCTCTTTCGATGAACTGGTCGTGGTAGGCGTGCGCAAGTTCGTGCAATGCGAAATTAGGCATCCGGCGAAATTCGGCATCAAAGATTTCGATGTTCGAGAACTCAACACCCTTTTCCATCGCTGGATCTCGACCGTGATCCTTGAGCCACTGAGCGCCCGGATGGTACTCTGCCCTCGGTTGCTCGTCGGGATACACCGGGGATAGCCATAATGGAACCGAACGGAGTTTCTCGACTGCTGGACCCGGGACGACCCGAACGATTTCATCGAGTTGTCTTTCAAGCAAATCCAAGGCCTTCGACAACTGCTCAGGATTGGATTCTTTGAGTTCAATTCGAATCTGCAGCTTCCATCCAACCAGTTCTGCTCGGTGGTACTCAAGCTTCTTAATCTCGGCTGGACCTTTCGGCTCATCGGCCGTAATTTGATTCAGAGGGATCCCGAAAAAAACGGCAACGCAGTTAAGTAAGGCAGTTCCGAGCCCCAACTGCAGGGTTGCTTTCATCGCTAAAATCGTTTCTCTCGGAATCCATGGAATTGCTTGACCAAAAATCTCGCTTGGGTAATTTAATCCCTACAGTCAAGCGTTCCGCACAAGATATCCTTTGCTCGCCTTTCGGAAAAGGCTTCTGTGAGTATTCCGCTATAATTTCGCTTAGCCAGAGGATCATTCCCTTCAGGATTGAGTAACCCCTTATGTTCGGATTCAATCGACTTAGTATTCAGTCCAAGATGATTCTGCTACTGTTGCTCGTTGCGCTGAGCGCCTTGGCCGTTATGGCTTGGATCGGCTACAACGCAGGAAAGACTTCTCTTGAGAAGTCCGTTCAAAACCAACTCAAGGGAATCCAGGTCGCCAAAACGACAGCTTTGAAAACCAGGCTCGAAGCGCTCAGAGATCAAGTGGTCTCGATGTCGGATGGACGTATTATCCTCGATGGCATGCGAGCCTTCACCAAAGCGTATGACGAAATCGCGGAAAAGGCGATCTCGCCGATCGAGGCCGAGCAAGTCAAGCTTTTCTACACGCAGACCTTTATTCCGAAATTGCAAG
>JBJTAQ010000998.1:0-5685 GCA_046090945.1 Pirellula sp. | reverse complement strand
TAGAGAAAACAGCGTGTTTGGACCTAAAAACGCAGACTGTTAGAAAATCTCACTTTTTTCGGTTTTTTTAGCGGTAGGTTTTCCTAGGAACTCCGTCCAAGAATCGGCGCTTCTATGTTGCTTGCCATTGGCTAATCTTCTACTATTTCCTTGGGTCAACGGCGGTTGGGCTCCAGGGGTTAGCACTTGGCAAGCACGGCGATCCAAAGTCAACATCTTCTTTAGAAGTGGAAAAAACGAAAGCATGAATACAAAGTCGAGACTCTCTGGTCGTTTCGGTTTCCGTAAGAATCTCTTGGCAGTCCTCGCCGGATCGATGCTGGTGTCCTCTGCGGCCCCTTGGCTCGTGGCCGAGGAATTACCCAGAGTTGCGAATGTCAGTGAGCAGCCTGCCGATAACCGGATGATCATCCGCAATGTCCGCAACTTGGTCGAGGAGGGGCACATCTCCCAGCCGAAGTTCGACGATGAAGTTTCCAAGCGAGGGTTTGCTTTGTTTTTGAAGCAAGTCGACCCGCTGAAGACTTATCTGCTGCAGTCGGATGTCGATGAGTTCAAGGAGCAGGAGACCAAACTTGACGACATGCTTCTAAAGAACAACATCTCGTTTGCGTACACGGTTTACAAGCGGTACCTGCAGCGGCTCAACGAAGTCATGCCGATGGTCCACGAGCTGATCGATGCGCCTCAGGATTACTCGGTTGAGGAGTATCTTGAGAGCGATGCTAAGTCGATTCCTTATGCCAAAGACATGAGCGAGCTCAAGGATCGTTGGAGAAAGACGATCAAGCTGAGCTACCTGTCTGCCCGAGCCGACGGTGACAAGGATGAGGAGACCAAGGAGAAGCTTCACAAGCGCTATCGGACTTATTACAAGAATCGCTCGCAGACCGACGTCTACGAGCTGCTCGAGATGTATTTGACAGCCCTGACCAGTTCGCTCGATCCGCATACCAATTACATGGCTCCTCGGGAAAAAGCGAACTTCGACATGCACATCTCTCTTAAACTCAAGGGGATCGGTGCAACGCTACGTGCCGACGACGGCTCAACCATCGTCGAAATGATCGTTCCGGGTGGCGCGGCGGACAAGGATGGGCGTTTGAAGGTTGGAGATTCGATCGTCGCGGTGCAGCAAGAAGACGGTTCACCAGCCGTTGAGACCCAGGACATGAAGATCGATGATGTCGTATCGATGATCCGTGGCGAAGCGGGTACGAAGGTCAAAATCCACGTAAAACCCAAGGGTGGTGGCGAACGCCAAATCTATGAGATCACACGCGCGGTGATCAAACTCGAAGATTCCGCGGCTCAGAGTGAAATTCTGGAACGAGGCCAAAAGCCTGACGGAACCCCCTATCGCGTCGGTTACATCAAGCTCCCGAGCTTCTACCTCGATATGGAAGGGGCTCGATCCAATAAAGACGACTACCGACGCACCTCCAAGGACCTTGAAGTCATCCTCAAGAAGTTCAACGAGTCGAACGTCGATGTATGCGTTTTGGATCTAGGACGCAATGGGGGTGGTTCGCTGCCCGAAGCGATCGCGGCAACCGGCTTGTTCATCGACTATGGCCCAGTGGTCCAGGTCAAGGATCCCAATGGCCGTGTTATCCCAATGCTCGATGAGAACAAGACGATCACATGGAAGGGCCCCTTGGTCGTTAAGATAAGTCAACTCAGCGCTAGCGCTAGCGAGATTTTCGCCGGGGCGATCAAGGACTACGAACGAGGTTTGATCGTTGGCGATCCGAAATCCCACGGCAAAGGAACTGTTCAAACACTCTTGGATTTGGCTCCAGCCGCGTTCGGCATCGGTGCTGCCAAGCCGCAGGGGGCTTTGAAGCTGACCATCCAGCAGTTTTACCTGCCCGATGGACGTTCGACACAGCTCGAGGGTGTCGCGTCGGATGTGATCCTGCCGTCGATGACCGCGGAAATGGATATCTCGGAAACAGACCTGGACTACCCATTGCCGATGGATACCGTCAAGGCTCAACCGCACAAGCACTACTCGATGGTCGACAGTGCGATCAAGTCGACGTTGCAGAGTCTTTCGGCCGAGCGAATCGGCAAGAACACTGACTTTGGTAAACTGCTCGGGCGCATCGATGCGTATCGCAAGCAAAAGAACGAGAAGCTCATCCCCCTGAAGGAATCCGAATACATGGCTAGGCGGAAAGAGACTAGCATGGAAAAGGAAGAGGAAAAGCAACTCGATAACAAGGCCGAACGAGACAAGATCTTCGTGAGCGATTTCTACAATGAGGAGATCCTCAACGTCGCCATCGATTATGTAAAATCGTTGGCGGCAGCGAACCTGCTTGTAACCAAGTAATCGCGACGGTCCTAGTAGAATTTATCACGCTAAAATCGGCGGTGAAATCCATGCTGTTGGAGCACCGCCGATTGGCTTTTAATCCTCCCCTTGTTGTTATCATCGCACTTGCCAGTTGACGCATACCGGATCGATCTTGCATGGTTATCTCAAACAAACCACGACGCAGCTTGAGCTTTTGGCTGACAGCAATCGCCCTACTGTCCGTTTTTTTGCTTTTCGTTAGCCGCGCGGCAATCTATGAGACCGACCACCAGTTGGCGAATATCGCAGGTGTACTTTGGGGGCTCGTCGCCCTGCTGTTAGGCTTTCTGGCGATGTGGGCTAGCAAGTCGCTAGGCCTGAAAATCAAGTTGATCGTAACCGCAGTTCCAGCAATTTTGGCCGGTTTGTTCTTTTACTGCTTCGAGTATGCTGGAGTTACAGGCGAAGTGCTACCGAGTTACCGTCTGCGAAGTTTCTTGCGGAGCAAACCTCCGGTTCGTCCCCAAAGACCGGATGTTACCGCGCCGGAGATTGCTGAGAGTCATAAACATCGCTTCCTGCAGTACCTTGGAAACGATCGGGTCGGGATTGTCAACGAGCCCATTTTTGCAACCAATTGGGATCGCAAACTGCCCACCGAGGTGTGGCGCAGACCGATTGGTGCCGGTTGGTCTGGCTTTGCCGTTGCCGAGGGGATCGCAGTGACGCTCGAGCAACTCGATGAAGAGGAGTCGTTGACAGCGATGTCCCTTGCCGACGGACATACCCTATGGCAAGTCAAACGGCCAGGTAAACATTTTCATGCGCTTGGTGGACTAGGTCCACGCTCGACACCGACGATCCTCCAGCATCAGGATACTTGGTTGGTTGTTGCACTGAGTGCGACTGGTCATCTGGTCTGCGTCGATCTGAAAACAGGCATGGTTCGATGGGAGCATCGTTTGCTGGAGCTCTCAGAGACGAATCAAACCGACTTTGAAAAGGGAGTCAATTGGGGGCGAGCAGCATCTCCACTGGTGCATGACCAAAGGGTGATTGTCCCGTTGGGTGGTGACGCTAAAAAAATCAAAGGCTCCTTGATGGCGTGCTCCTTGGACGATGGTAGCGTGCTTTGGACCCAAGGGACCTCGCAAGTCAGCTACGCCTCTCCTATGTTGATGACTATTCATGGCGTCAAACAGATTGTTAGCGTAAACGAAGGCGATGTGACCGGGCATGCTTGGGAAGATGGTCGAGTGCTTTGGAAGTCGGATTGGCCAAGCAACTCCAATGGGGCTGCTTGCGCTTCGCAACCTGTGCAGATCGACGGCAATCGAATCCTGGTCGGAAAAGGTTACACGCAAGGCTCCAAGTTATTTGAGGTGTCGATCGATGGATCGGATGATCCGAAATGGAGCACCAAGGATATTTGGGCAATCAACAAGATTTTGAAAACCAAGTTCACCAGTTCGATTCCGTATGATGGGAAACTTTATGGGCTCAGCGATGGCATTCTGGAGTGCGTCAAGCCCGACGACGGCTCGCGCATCTGGCGAGGACAGCGGTATGGACAAGGCCAATCGCTAATGGTCAATGGAACGTTGATCATCAGCTCGGAGGATGGACGTCTCGTAGCCGTAGATCGAGAGACTGGTAAACCGATTGCTGAAATGAGTGTCCTCGAAGGGGTTACTTGGAATACATTTGCTGTCGCAGGTCCTTATCTCCTAGTTCGCAACGGAACCGAAGCGGTCTGCTTGAGTTCCCCAACTTTAGGTGAGACCAGCGAACAGTGAGTCCAGAAGAACCGAAAGGCAACAAAACGAATGCAAAGCCGGAGGGGCTGATTCTTGGTTTTGATCCAGGATTGTCGATCACCGGCTATGGGATTATCCAAATCAAGAACCAGCAGCCGGAGTTGGTCGAAGCGGGTATTCTGAAGATGCGGCGAGATCGCTCGTTGGCCGAGCGGCTTAAGGAACTCCACGACGGCGTCTTAGAAATCCTCGGATCCTTTAAGATTGCGGTCGTTGCGATTGAACAACTATACTCCCATTACGAGCGGCCTCGCACTGCCATCCTCATGGGGCATGCCAGAGGGGTGCTGTGCTTGGCTGCCGCCAACGCCAATCTTGAGGTTCATTCGTACGAGGCGACCAAGGTCAAGCGGATGCTGACTGGAAATGGACGAGCTCCTAAAGATCAAATGCAACAGGCCATTCGCCTGCAATTGCGACTCAAAGAGCCGCCGGATCCTCCCGACGTGGCCGATGCGCTGGCGATTGCTCTATGCCATTACTTTACCACCAAACAACACCCTCAACTTATCGACCAGAACCCTAGGAAACAACCTTGATCACGAAGATATCCGGTCAATTGCTCTCTCTGACCAGCGACCTGGCGACCTTGGCCGTCGCTCCGTTTGAATACGAAGTTGCGATACCTGAATTCACACGTCGCCAGTTGCAAGGGAAAATCGGAGAGACCGTCTCGCTCCACACGATCCACTACATCGAGGGGAATGCGGCACAAGGAAGTCGTTTAACCCCCAAGCTAGTCGGTTTCCTAACCACTGCGGAACGAGATTTCTTTGAGTTGTTCTGTTCGGTCGACGGAGTGGGTGTTAAAAAAGCGCTCCGGGCCATGACCAAGCCAGTCCAAGATACGGCGGTTTTGATCGAGCAGCAGGATGCCAAGGGGTTGTCTAGTTTGCCAGGAGTGGGGCCGGCGACTGCCGAGAAGATCATCGCAACCTTGCGTCGTAAAATGCCTCGATTCGCGCTGCTGGTACGTCAAGAAGCACCCGGCGCAGAACCTCAAACAACTGGTGTCGTGGAGGAGACCTTCCAAGCGCTCCTCGTGCTCGGGCACTCGGAATCCGATGCGAAGCGTTTGATTGATCAAGCTGTAGCGGGGGGTAAAAAGTTTAAAGACTCCGAATCGATGATCCACGCAATCTATCAACGCCAGACCGGACAGTCGGATTGATCGTATGCCTACATCTCTTCCATTAATTGGGTTGCTAGCTGTTATTCTGGCGGCTGTCATCGTAGCCATCCACCCGAAATCGCGCACCTACGGGTTTGCCTCATGGGTGGTGGCCGCCGTTCTTGCTGGACTGATCTATCCAAAGTTGTACTTGGATAATCTTCCTATGGATTATTCGGGCTTCCTGACGATCCTTCTTCAGATAGCGATGTTTGGGATGGGGGCGACCCTTACTTTCCAGGACTTTCAACGCGTTTTGAGAATGCCAAAAGCGGTATTCGTGGGAGCGGTATTGCAGTTTTCGGTGATGCCGTTTCTAGGTTGGGGGCTTTCCAAGTTGCTTGCGTTGCCGCCAGAGATCGCTTTGGGAATGATCCTCCTGGGGGCTAGTCCTG
>JBJTAQ010000997.1:0-9831 GCA_046090945.1 Pirellula sp. | reverse complement strand
TCCCTGAACCATCGAGTCTGATTTTGACCCGAGTGTTTGGCTTTGGGTGATTGCCTGCGAACCGAATGCGAGAGAGGAAATAGGCTATTAGATGGCTTTGCTGATCGTCTCGGGGATCTTCGTTGCGCTCTCAGCCTTGCCCCTGGCGATGTTCCTGAAGAACCTGCAAATGTTCCGACCCGCCCAATCGGACCCAGCCCTGCTCGAACAGGCTCAGGCGATTGGGATGAGCGTCTTGATACCCGCGAGGAATGAGTCTTCAAGTATTCGAGCTGCCCTCGAGAGCATCCTCTCAAGCACCCATCAGGAGTTCGAAGTACTGGTCCTCGATGACGCCTCGGAAGATGACACCGCAGCCATCGTCCAAGCCATAGCTACGGATTCTCCAAGAGTCCAACTCCATCACTCGGCAGGATTGCCCGAGGGTTGGAATGGCAAGCAGAATGCTTGTTGGCAGTTGGCTCAGTTAGCACGATACGATCACTTGCTGTTTCTCGATGCAGATGTGCGACTGACCGAGGACGCACTTACAAGGATTCTTGCCGAACAAAAGTACCGCGAGGCTCCTTTGGTCAGCGGATTCCCCCTTCAAGAAACCGGGACGATCGCCGAAAAGATGCTCATCCCTATGATGCACTACATCCTTCTGGGCTTCTTGCCCATCGATCGGATGAGAAAGTCCACCGACCCCGGTTTCTCAGCAGGTTGCGGACAACTCTTCTTGGCTTCGAAACCCCAATACATGCAGGCCGGGGGGCATCGCGCACTTGCTTCCTCTCGCCACGATGGGATCAAACTCCCTCGCGCGTTTCGACAAGCAGGGTTCAAGACTGATATTTTTGACGCGTCGGATATCGCCAAGTGCCGAATGTACACCAACGCGCATCAGGTCCAACAAGGGTTGCTCAAAAATGCTGTCGAGGGAATCGCCAATCCCAAGCTCATCGCTCCCTTTACCTTACTACTGCTAGGTGGATCGGTCCTACCCGTTTGCCTTTTCGCAACCTGCCTAGTCTCCTGCATCCAGCATTCGACCTGGTCAGGTCTGCCTCTTGCGACGTTGTTCCTATCAGGACTGGCTACTCTCATGGGTTGGATCCCTAGATGGATCGCATGCAGTGCCTTCAAGCAATCGGCGTTCGGTGCGGTGGTTCATCCGCTGGGAGTACTGTGGTTTGTTGCCCTGCAATGGATCGCCCTGATCCGTCAGTGTTTGCGGCTAAAAACAGCCTGGCGAGGCCGCACATAAGCCCCATTACGGCTTGGTTGCTTTTGCCAAGATTCGATCGGTCAGGCCCGGAAACCATCGCCCCATCGCAACTAGTGCTTTTCCACCCAAGCTCAAAATCATTTCCCGCTTTGAATTTCGCAAAACGGTCAAAGCCAACTGAGCTACCCGCTCCGGAGACATGCTTCCAAGCGAACGGGATTTGGTATCCGCAGCGGTATCGACCAACGAATCAAAGAACTCTGAACGCGTCGTGCTCGGTGAAACCATCAGAACATCGATCCCCTGGTCGGCCAATTCAACCCGAAGCGATTCGGCCCAACCACGCAGTGCAAACTTCGCCGCACAGTACTCGCTCTTGTTGGGCACGGCTCGATGGGCAAGCACCGATCCGATGTTGAGGATCGCAGGTCGTGCTGGGTATTGCCCTGTGCCGGATTTGAGCAGCGGGATACACAGCCGAGTCAATTCAGCCGGCGCAAAAAAATCGATTTCCATCACCCTCCGCAGTCGATCGACCCCTGCGTGCTCGAAAGGTCCAATCGCACCTGCACCTGCATTGTTGACCAATACATCGAGCCCTTGCCAATGCTCTTGGCACCAATGCGATAAATGCAGTCGGTGCTCCTGGCTGGTCAGATCACCTGCCAGAACAAAGAGTTTTCCCGGACCGCTTCGCGTTTGCTCCGAAAGCCGATCCAAACGATCCGCCCGACGAGCCGTTGCTAGCACCAACGCACCCGAACGGATCAGTTCCTTGGCCAATGCAAAGCCAATTCCACTTGAGGCTCCGGTCAGGAGCACTCGCAACCCTCCGAGTCGTCTTCTAGCCACGGAACTCTCCGTATCGGTAACTTCAATTGCTTGCGGGTTCAACCTAAACTTGCTTAACCTACTTTGGGTCTGGCTGCGACCTCCGAAGATCCGCCGACCGCATCGGCAGGAATAAACGTCGCGTTGTTCGGTAGCCCTTGCTTGATCGGTTCAGGCAACGAACCCTTGAGCACACGCATGTCGACACCTTGACCGGCAAGCTTGCCGCCACAACCGACGCTCATGCGACAATGGACCAAGCACAACTGGTCTTGATAGTGCTTTGAGAGAACTTCGGAGTGAGTAGCCAACCAAGCGATCGTTTTACCGTCACTGACCGGAAGTCGTAGTTCGAGCTCGACGAAACCCGCCGTCAGAGAGTCGCTGACCGCCATCGCTAGAGACTGCATGCCCAAGCCGCTCCGCGCTGAAATAGCAATCGCATTCGGATAACGCTCTTGAACCACCAAGATTCGCTCTTGAGCCCCTGGCCGATCGCACTTGTTGAGAATCAGTAGCGTATCCTTTTCTTGTATCCCAAGCTCCTGCAGGACTTTGTAAACCGAAGAGATCTGCTGTAAGACCGATGGGTTGCTCGCATCGGCAACGTGCAAAAGCAAATCCGCTTGACGCGCCTCCTCAAGCGTTGCTCGAAAGCTCGCGATCAGGTGGTGCGGTAAATCGCGGATGAAACCGACCGTGTCGCTCAAAAGCACCGGACCCCAACCAGGAAGCATCCAGCGCCGTGTCCGAGTATCCAACGTAGCAAAAAGCTTATCTGCCGCCTCGACCCCAGCACCGGTCAGAGAGTTCATCAAGGTGCTCTTGCCCGCATTGGTGTAACCGACAAGCGATACGCAAAAGGTGCCATCGCGAGAAGCAACCTCACGGGCCTTTCGCTTCTCGACCTTTGAAAGATCCATTTTCAAATCATGGATCCGCTTCCCAGCCAAACGTCGGTCGACCTCCAACTGCTTTTCCCCAGGGCCACGCATACCGACCCCCATCGTCTGACGCGACAAGTGCGTCCACATCCGCTTGAGCCGAGGAAGCGAATATTCCAGCTGAGCCAACTCGACCGCCAATCGCGCCTCGTGGGTCCTGGCATTGGTAGCGAAAATATCCAGGATCAACTCCGATCGGTCGATGACCTTGGTCCCAAGCGCTTTTTCTAGGTTTCGAGTCTGAGCAGGAGTCAGGTCGTTATCGAAAAGCACCACATCGGATCCTAAATGCTCGACCAACATGGCCAACTCCTCGACCTTGCCCCGACCCAAGTAGGTCGATTGGTCGGGGTGCTCGCGCTTCTGATAAATCGTTCCGCAAACGTCAATCCCCGCGGTCTGGGCAAGCCCCTTGAGCTCGTCGAAAGGATCGTCCGTTACGAAATCATTGGGCAAGAGCAATCGGGCCAGGATTCCTTTCTCACTGGCCAAACTTTGGGATCGGTCGTGCGTGCGCACTAGTTTTGGGAACTCCGGAGTTGAAGGATGGAAGTTGATCTGAAAAACGAGTCCTTAGAAAACCCGTGCAGAATTATACCCAGAGCGATCACTCTGATGAATTCAAAGTCGAGGCAAAGATAGATGCAGCCAAAATCCGAATCGTTCGGGAAAAAAACACGCCTGCGTCAAAATTACGCTTTTGGCCCGACCTGCATCCGCAAAACCAACGATCCCGGACCGCGCAATGCTACCAAGGGACGAAATCCACCCCTTATAGACTACCTCTTGGGATCCTCGGTCCCCTCGTAGGCCGGCCCGGTGCAGCTGTTTTTTTCGTTAGCTCTTCCCTAGGGCCATCGGCAACAGGATGTCGTGAAATCTCGGCAAAAATGTCGTTTATTTTTGCTTGACTTTGGAGGTTGGCTACTAATAATCCGATACGTTTGAACTCCCGGACACAGCTAGGAGTCTTGGTCCGCAGGATTATCCGTATAAGGTTTACCTCCGTATGAGCAGTCTTTGCAAGAACGTTTTTGAAGCTATTCTCAAATATGGGCATGACGAGGACTTCGATCCAATCGCCGATGCAAAGTTTCTACCAACCGATGCACCAGCCGGTTCGCAAGAGAAAATCGAAGTCCTGCGTCGACGAGTCGAACTCGGGCAACCCCTTTGGCACAATGATGATCGAGTCGACTACAGCGGTCTGACCGGTGCCATCCGTCCACGCGAGTAGCTTCCAAGAAACTAGCAACAAATCAACGTTGTTCGAAAGCCGGACCTGTACGAGGTTTCGGCTTTTTTGATTTCTGGGTTCCGCCTCATGTCTAACCCCTCAAAAACAGACCAAGTGGCCTACGATGCAGAGTTGTTTCTGGTCGAAGGCGAATCGGCAGGGTTGGCCGTCGAACGCGTTTGCGATCGAAACTTTCAATCAGTCCTGGCCATGCAGGGCAAACCGATGAACACATGGAAGGCGACATTGGCCCATGTCCGAGCCAACAAATGGTTTGACCAGTTGATCGAGACTCTAGGGACCGGTGTTTCGGATCGCTTCGAACTTCAACGCTGCCGATTCGAAAAAGTCATTTTGCTCTTTGATCCCGATGCCGACGGGATTCACGGTTGCTCTTTGATGCTATGGTTTTTCTATCGATGGATGCCGGGGTTGCTCGAATCGGGGCGATTGTTCGTCGCCCATCCACCGATTTGCGAGCTCCACGATCCAAGCAATGGATCGAAGGTTTTCCCAAGGCACCCAAACGAGCGCGATCGGATCCTCTCAGAGTGGAAGGCCAACGGTGCCGATGCAGTTGCAGAACGCATCGAAAACAGGCCCTTCCGTGGCCTTGCAAGCCTTGGACACGAACTTCTATCAACCAGCTGCATCGCGCCGAAAACACGCCTCCTTAGCCGACTTGGGGTCCGAGACGCCCAAGCCTCCCTGAATGCTTTTGGTATCGAACGAAATCACTCAAATCGCCAAGTATCCAAGCGCGACGAATCTTAAGCCTCAAGCCTCGCCGGCAGTGTCACCAAGAAGGTCGCTCCGGGCTGATTGATTCTCTCGGAGACCGTGATGGATCCCTTGAGCCTCTCGACAATCGATCGTACGAGGAACAGTCCTAGACCCACTCCGGGTTTGCGCCGTTCAAGCTCATCGCCAGCTCGATAGAAACGAGAAAAGATTTTACGCCGTAGATGCCGCGGCACACCCGGGCCATTGTCGGAAATCGCAATCAAGGCCGACTGGTTCTGAAATGTAATTCGGACTTCGATATGCGGCTCGTCCGACGAGTA
The DNA here is from genome assembly GCA_046090945.1 of Pirellula sp. Lineage (GTDB taxonomy): Bacteria > Planctomycetota > Planctomycetia > Pirellulales > Pirellulaceae > JBKCUI01. The sequence continues at coordinate 4,545 of JBJTAQ010000997.1, read as the reverse complement.
CTTGATTGCATTGTCGAGCAGATTTCCTAATAGCACGTCGATGTCGATCTTGTGGGCCAAAACCTGCGAGTCTTCGATCGATACCTGAAACACCTCCTGACTGAGCGAATGCTGTTTAGCCATCCGATCAACGCACTCCTGAGTGACCGTTCGGAGCGAAACCCACTCCTTGGATGCCAAGTCTTGCTGGTCCCGCTGGAGCCTAGCCACATCGAGCAATTGATTGATCAGACGATCCAAGCGATCGACATCCTGCATCATCGTCGAGTAAAACTGCTGCCGCTGTGGACCTTCGACGTCCCGTCGGTTGAGCGTCTGAAGGTAGAGCTTCAGCGAAGCGATCGGGGTTTTCAGTTCATGGGTCACCGCATCGATAAAGTTGCTTTGACGGCGATTGAGATTGATGTTCTGGATGATCCAAATCAAATACAAAACCACCCCTGCCAGCAAAAATGCGAAGAAAACCGCCCCGACGCTCAACAGCACCCAATAGATCGCCGATCGGCTGGTTTTCTCGGCGTCCAAGGCACTAAAGACATTCAGCAGGACCCAGCCGACGGTCAACCCGACCAGCATTACAATCATCAAAATGGCCACCAAAATCGGCCACTTCAGGCTCTTTCGCTCAAACAACCCGTTTCCCTCCCCTTATTGTTTGCCCCATTGGTTGCCCCATTGATTGCCCTGTTGCTTGCCAAGAATCGCGAGTTCTTTCGCGAAGTATCCCTTTGGAATTTGACGTCGAATCCATTATAGTAACGTCCCAACTGCCCGAACCGATACGTGAAATTGCCAACCCAGTCCATCGGCAGAAGGGACTCGATCCACGGGAATGGCAAACAGGAATCGCTGCGAAGGAATCGAACCGTGAGACCGCAAGTCGAACATATCCAGTTCCCCAAAAAGACTTGGCAGACCGTCACCGAGCACGCGCTCAGGGAACTGGCGTTTCGTGAATCCCATAATTCTGCCTCCCGCATTGAAAACTTGCGCCCATGTGATTTTGCAGAAGAAACCGAGGATTCCTACGGCCGCCAAATCTGGTGCTTTGAATCCATGACTCGTTTAGGTTCCAACGAACGAAGGGTCGAGTTTGGAGTCTTAGAGTTCTCGATCGAGTACGGTTTGATTGAACTGGTTCAATGCCGCTGGTTTGCCAACGACAAACTGCGCGATCAGTGGATTTCTGATCGGCTCGATCCACCCGGCCGAGCAGCATCCGGCCGCTCCATGACAAAAGTCTGGGTTTATCTTGCCATCCTAGGAGTATTGTCTCTGGCCATCGGCTGGACAATCTCGCTTTTTCAATTCCTGAATGTCTCGATCTAGACTTGGTAAAGCTACACAGCCGACGGATGTCGGCCAAGCGTTGCGGGCGATCCAACTGCGCGGGGCCTGCGAGCACAATCTCAAGCATGTCGATCTGGACATCCCTCTGCATCAACTGACGGTCATCTGCGGTGTAAGCGGCAGCGGTAAAACCTCTCTGGCTCTCGATACTCTCTATGCCGAAGGGCAGAGGCGCTATATCGAGAGTTTCTCTGCCTATGCCAGGCAGTTCCTTGCCCGTCTAGACAAACCGAAATTCGATCGGCTTGATCATCTCCCACCAACACTTGCCATCACCCGTTCGGATCGCTCTCGAAACAACCGTAGTACCGTCGGCACCGCAAGCGATCTGCTCGAACCGCTCAGAGTGGTATTTTCGCTGATCGCCAAGCCCTTGTGCGTCCAATGCAACGCACCGATCGAAGCTTTTACCACCGATCGGCTCGCCGAGCGCATCGAGCAGTTACCCAACCGCCGCGCAATGCTCGCCTTCGCAATCACTTGGACCACGAAATCTCAGTTGTCCGAACTGTTGTTCGAGCTTCAAGCTTCGGGCTGGATCCGTTTGATCGTCCAAGGTACAACGGTCGAGCTATCTGCAGATAAGAAACAACTCACAGCGCTGTTCAAGAAATCCGGGCAAGCCTTCGTCGTCATCGAGCGATTTAGAGCCTCTTCCTCGATTGATGTTGCACTGCGACAGTCCATTGAACAAGCCTTCGAGCGCAGTCCTGAACAGATTGCAGTCCTTGTCGAGTGCGGTCCGGAGCAAACCACCAAGCTCGAGCGGATCATGGTCGATGGAACGGCCTTTGAAGTTCATACCTTCTCCTCCGAGTTGAGGTGTGGTTCCTGCGAATTGGTAGTCCCACCAGCCGAACCACGTCTCTTTAGCTTCAATAGCCCCATCGGGGCTTGCCCAGACTGCACCGGCTTTGGTGAAACCTCCACCCTCGATATGGATAAAATCGTTCCAGATCGTTCGCTGAGTCTCAGACAAGGGGCCATCGCACCTTGGCGAACACCCGCCTACGAACATGAACTCGCCGAACTGATCGAACTTGCTCCCGACTTCGACCTGCCCCTGGATGTCCCAGTCGAAAAACTCAAAAAGAAAGATTGGGAACTCATCGAACAAGGATCTCGCAAGCATCGCTTTGGGGGACTTCAAGGCTTTTTCGGCTGGTTGGAGCGTAAGAAGTACAAGATGCATGTACGGGTGTTCCTGACACGATGGAAATCGTACCGAACCTGTGCGACATGCCACGGCAAACGCCTTTCGCAATCGGCTCTTGCCTATCGGCACGACCAAGCCACTTTTTACGATTGGACCGAGGAATCGATCGATAGGCTCTGTGCAAGGATGCAGTCGATCGAAGACAACTCCGGCCAGATGCCGCAAGATCAACACGAAGCGGTCCGCCGTGGAACTGCCGAAGTCCTGTCTCGCTTGCGTTATCTTCAAGAAGTCGGACTCGGCTATCTGACCCTTTCGAGAACCATGCATACACTCAGTGGCGGAGAAGCCCAGCGAGTGAATCTGACGAACCTGCTCGGATCAGATCTGGTGGACATGCTCTATGTGCTTGACGAACCAACGGTGGGTCTTCATCCCAGCGATACTCAAAGAGTAGCCGAATCGGTCCGACGACTCATCCAGCGGGGAAATACCGTTGTGCTTATCGAGCACGAACCGTATTTGCTTCATCAGGCCGACCAAGTGATCGAGATTGGACCTGGTGCAGGCTCACGCGGTGGACAGATCTGCTTTCAAGGCACCCCGAAAGATCTCAAACAATCGGATTGCTTGACGGCCAGGTACCTGTACTCGACCTCTAAGAAAACATCGAAGCGGAAAATCGAGCACGGTTGGCTGACGCTTCGTGGTGCCAGTGGCCGAAACCTAAAGAACGTCGACTTGAGGGTTCCCCTAAAGTGTTTTGCGAGTGTCACAGGGGTAAGTGGTTCAGGTAAGAGCTCGCTAGTGCTCGACACCCTTGTACCCGCCGTCTTGAATCAAACCGGCCAAGACCCTGAGCTCGGCTTACCGTACAAGTCCCTCGATGGTGCCCAGGCCATCAAACAGGTGATTGCCATCGATCAAACACCGATCGCTAAATCGATCCGATCTTGTCCTGCGACCTTTCTAAAAATCCTCGATGAGATCCGTCGAATTTTTGGTTCGACTCCAGCAGCCAAAGCCGCCCGTATGAGCGATGGACATTTCAGTTTCAATAGCGGCCAAGGGCGCTGCACAGTCTGCGAAGGCCTAGGTTTCACCCTGGTCGATATGCAGTTTATGGCCGACGTGCAATTGCAATGCACCGAGTGCCGCGGTCAGCGGTTTCGCCCCGAGGTCCTCGAAGTGACTTATCGCGATCGCAATATTGCCCAAGTGCTAGAGATGAGTGGCGATCAAGCAGCCGATTTTTTCCGCGGCGAGAATAAACTCAATCGGAAACTCAAGCCTTTGCGGGAGATCGGCCTGGGTTATCTACCACTTGGTCAGAGCCTCTCGACCCTTTCGGCCGGCGAGGCGATGCGACTGAAACTTGCGTCGTACCTGGACGATCAATCCGATGCGCTGATCGTCATGGATGAACCGACCACAGGCTTGCACTTCCAAGACGTCGAGCGATTGATCCAGTGCATCGGATTGCTGATCGATAAAGGGAATAGCGTACTGGCCATCGAACACAACGAGATGTTCAATTCAGCAGCCGACTATACGGTCGAACTCGGTCCAGGTGCCGGACCTGATGGCGGTCAGATTGTCTCAACTTCGAGCAGAGCGTAAGTCACTAGACGGCTCGGTATAATGATTGGCCGAAGTGTCTTTTCGGCGATCTGAGTCGCTCCGTTGTCCACCTTCTCCACCAACCACCGATGCGATACCGCTCGACCCGCGACGCTGTCGTCGATCTGAAAAAACACGGCAAACTTATCGAGGTCGATCAGCCCCTTTCGCCCCACTTGGAGATCGCCGAAATCCAGCGCCGCGTCTATGCCAACCAAGGCCCGGCGATCCTCTTCAGCAAGCCGCTTGGTACCAAATTCCCGATGGTCAGCAACCTGTTCGGGTCGCTCGAACAAGCTCGCTTTTTGTTCCGGCATACCATCGATCGAGTGCGCCGCGCGATCGAACTGAAGATCGATCCGACAGCCTTGTTCCGCAATCCCCTCCGTTACACATCTGCCCCCTGGACTGCTTGGTCC
>JBJTAQ010000996.1:0-4522 GCA_046090945.1 Pirellula sp. | reverse complement strand
GATCACATACAAAGACTTTTGACCAGAGCCTTGGAAATACTCGACCCGGATCGGCAAGAGCCCCTTTTTGAGCCGAACGATGCGACCGGAGGGTTTTGCCGGATGATTGCCGTCGTTGTCGATAAACAGCTCATCATTGATATAGAGTCTACTTCCGTCATCGGAGACTATGACCACCCGATAAAGTCCATCGTTTTCGATCGCAGCGTGGCCTACGAAGCGTATGGCGAAATTGTCGTTCCTGCCCATGGACAAGGCCGACACGTCGAGATTTTCGGTCATTCCACCCCGAACGGCCTCTAATTTGCTGAAATCCGGTATCTGGTTGAATTTGCCTTCATAGAATTCGTACTGCAACCCCGTCTTGGTCGTCTCGGATTGGACCGACTCGAGGCCCACAACTGGTTCCAACGACCAATCGACATCGAATGTTCGGCCTTGGCGATCGATCGTCAGTTTGAGTTGGTCGGATTGGGGCAAGTGCGTTTCGAGCATGAGGTACCAATCAAGCGAACTTTCGATTTTTTGGCCGTTGACCGCTATTATTTGGTCTCCAATTTGTACGCGTCCATCGAGGGCGTTGGCCGACGTCGATGCGAGCAGTTCGCGGACCCTGGCCTCTTTGGAGTCGGCATCGAGTTCCAGTCGTGTGGTTTTGCCATGGGTCCACTCCGGTTCGAGCATGCGCTCAGCCAACCGAATCGCTCGATCGATGGGGATAGCAAAACCGATATTCTGCTCTCCTTCGATCACCGCCGAGACGATGCCAATAATTTCGCCATCCATATTGACCAAAGGTCCTCCAGAGTTTCCTTTGTTGCTTGCAGCATCGAATTGGATCAGCCGTTCGCGTCGGTCGTTGACATAGTTCGACATGACCATCGCATTCGGACCACCTTCCAACACGTCCCGAGAGCTGACGATCCCCCCCGTGAATACCAACCCGCGTCCGCCAGGGTTGCCCGCCACGACAATCGGCTCGCCATTCATCACCTCGGAGCTGCGCCCAAGCCGGATTGTCGGTAGAGGAGGGGATATATCGAGCAGTTTCACGATGGCGATGTCGGACTCAGGGTAACGCGATACGACCTCGAATCGGGCTCGTTTCGAATCGGCAAACAGCGCAAAACCTTGTGGCTCGGGTAGCACGTGGTTGTTGGTCAGCACGTATCCTGATGGATGGATGATCGACCCGCTACCTGACGAGATTTGATTGTTTCCAATCGGAGTAAAGAGCCCGACGACCGTCGGCTCGATCTGGCGAATCACCTTCACCAAGGGGGTCAGTCGCGGGGAGCCTTCTGGAAGCGTCGGCACAACCGCCTCCTGGGCCTTGATAAATGAACCTGTGAAAGCCCCAAGCAGAAAGGTGCCGAGGATGGAAGCGACCATTTTCACCGTTTTAATCATCATAGATTAACAAGCTACAATCCGAGCGGTCGCTTTGCAATCTAGGCCAGCCGGACTCCTCGGCAATTTCTACAAAACGACTGAGCAAAACCCTCGGAACGAGCTATGCTGATGGGCATGACCCTCGAAACAATCCAAGTCCCGAAAAACATTCCTCCTCCGGCCCGTCAGCTGGCCAGCGTTTTGAAGAATCTACTTGGAATCCCCACCAGCCACTGCATGTGGCTGATCGAGAACAACTGTGTCTCGGTCAACAATCGCCCTTGTCGAAAAAGCCACTTGCAACTCGAGCCTGGGGACCTGATCCAGGTCGATCGGATCCCGATGCCGATCGCGCAACCAACGGTTCGCAAAAGCCCTGGCTCTCGAGGTTCGATCGAATTCCTCTACGACGATCCGGATCTTTGTGTCGTTATCAAACCGTCGAACCTGCTGACCGTTCCGACACAATACCGCGAAGCCCAAACGCTCCTCGGACGGGTTGAACGCAGGCTCAAAGAGCGAAACCCCAAAGCCAAGGTTTTTTGTGTGCATCGATTGGACCGAGATGTTTCAGGCGTTTTGGTCATGGCCAAGAGCCTCGCGATCGCCGAGCAACTTAGAAACCAATTCGCCGATCGAAAACCAGACCGTCAATACATCGCCATCGTCGCTGGAGTCGTCGGCGATGACGCCGGAACGATCCAAAGCTATTTAGCGACCGATGCGAATCTCAACCGCTATTCGGTCGACGATCCAACCCAGGGGGAGCTTGCGATCACCCACTATCGCGTTCGCGAGCGCTGGCAAACCGCAACGCTTGTCGAAGTCCGACTCGAGACCGGTCGCAGAAATCAAATACGTGTCCATTTAGCAGATCTCGGACACCCCATCCTGGGGGATCCTCGCTACCGTCGCGACCTGGCCACCCATAAGTCATGGCCCTACAGCCGTATCGCCCTGCACGCAGAGAGCCTTGGGTTCATTCATCCGTCAAGTGGCCAGCCGATGAAATTCCTTGCTCAGTGGCCTCAAGAGTTTCGCGACTTTCAGCGCAGTGCCTCGAAGTCACGGCCGAGCGGGTCGCTCAGAATCCGAGACGACAACCAGGAATCTCAGGAGTAAACATGAGTTCGCCTCTTGCTGGCAAGCTGCTGGGTTACTGCACCAATGTCCACGCCGGAACCGATGCGGAGTCTATTTTAGCGAACCTTCGCAACTGTGCCCTTCCGGTCCGCATGCGACTCGGACAGCAGAGGCTCGGAGTTGGGCTTTGGTTTTCTCAAAGAGCAGCCAAGGAACTGCTCGAACAGGATCGCCTAGATCGATTTCGAGACGAGCTCGAACTCATGGGGCTGGTTCCCTACACGATCAATGGGTTCCCGCAGGAGGATTTTCATCAGAGTGTGGTCAAGCATCGGGTCTATCAACCCGCTTGGTGGCAGCGGGCTCGGCTGGAATACACCCGTGATTTAGTACACATCCTCGATCGACTCTTGCCTGCAGGTATCCCAGGTTCGATCTCCACGCTGCCGATCGGATGGGGAACCGAGATCGAGTCGCATCCAGAAGGAGACCTCCGGTGCTCGCAAGCCGCAGCACATCTTCTGCAACTAGCCGATGAACTTGACGCACTCCATGAGCGAACTGGCCGGCGTATCCGAATTGCACTCGAACCCGAGCCTGGCTGTGTCTTTACCGATAACGCCTCCTTGCGTGCCTTCTATGAAAAATACTGGACACCTCCGGCTGTGAGCTTCGTGCAAGCCGCCAGAGCCAGAGAGTACCTGACGATCTGCCACGACATCTGCCATTCGGCCGTGATGCAGGAGGACCAACAGCAGGAGCTGATCCGCTCCAGAGAGCTTGGGATCTCGGTGGGAAAAGTACAAGTCTCCTCGGCGATCCTGGTCCCTTGGAATCGCTTGGAACAGTCCGAGCACCAGCAGGCCTTGTTGCAGTTGGCCCAATTCGCCGAAGACCGCTACCTGCATCAGACCCTGGTGGTCGACCAAAACGGCCAGAGTCAATTGATCGAGGATCTACCCCAAGTTCTCAGCCGTTATCTCGATCCGGCCCGCTTGCAACAGCTCGCAAGCGTGACGGACCGTCAGTGGCGAATCCATTTCCACGTTCCAATCTATGTCAGAAGCTGGGGGCGGATTGGGTCGACGCAATCGCAAATTCAAGCTTGGCTCGAGCTAGTACGCAGCCGCCCGGACATGCTGCTCCCGGACTTGGCTTATGAAGTCGAAACCTACGCTTGGGGTGTACTTCCCAAGGAATTGCGAACGAACACGCTCGATGAAGGAATCGCGCAGGAGATCTCGTGGTTGGAGTCGCAGATCTAGCGTTTTTCGATCCATACCATCATCGATCGGTGCAAGACTCGCACGCTGCGGGTCGATCCAAGTTTTGGTGATGGGTCGCTCGCATCGAACTGTCCATCGATTAGATCGCTTGGTTCGAGCAGTGAGGGGAAGATATCCGCGGGCGATTGCTTGCTGGTATCGAGAAACAGCTTCCAGTCCAAGCCGTGAGATTCTTTGGGGAATACAAACGACAAGGTGCTTCGAGATGGGTTGAGTAAGATCATCACGTCGCCCAAGGATTCCTTTTGGAGTTGAGTCCCTGAGCTCGGGCTACATGTGGGAGTTGCAAGCCAGCAAGCCAGCCCCGAATCAGACTTGTTCCAGTCCATCATCGCGCCGCGAGGGTCGTACCAAGAAACATCGGGGATATTGCGGGCATCGATCGGCTTACCCGTCAAGAATCGGTTTCGGCAAAACGCCGGATGTGCTCGCCTCAGCGCGATCAGAGCACGTGTGAATCGCAAGATGTCTAGCGATGCTTGATCCTTGGTCCATTCAAGCCAAGAAATCGGATTGTCCTGGCAGTAGGCATTGTTATTCCCTTGCTGGGTTCGTCGAACTTCGTCCCCCATCAAGAGCATCGGAACACCTTGGCTCAGCATCAGCGTCGATAGAAGGTTTCTGAGTTGCTTGGTCCGTTTCCTTTCGATCGCTTTGCTTGCCGAGAGACCTTCGACTCCATGATTCTCGCTGTAGTTGTTGTTCTCGCCGTCTCGATTGCTCTCTCCATTGGCCTCGTTGTGTTTGCTTTCATAGCTGAC
>JBJTAQ010000995.1:0-2573 GCA_046090945.1 Pirellula sp. | reverse complement strand
CTGGCGCTGCCTGAGCGCTCATCGCATCGATTAGTTGTTTAATTTCCAGATGGTTAGCCTCATCGGTGGTGATCAGCAATCGATCCTTGGACGAATCGACACTGACTCGTGCTTTGGCAGTCAGGGGAGTCAAGGCAGTGCTGAGTGCTGTAGCTGACATGCCTGGAACCGAGTAGGAATCGAGTCGCATCGCTGGGCGCTTGGGTAGTTCTTTTTCGAGGGATGCCAAGCGTTCGGCGATCTTTGGATGAAGCTGTTCGGGAGCCACGACTGTCAGTCGCTTGCCCTCGGTGTCGAGCGTCACTTTTGCATCCGCGAATTCCGAGGTAAGGAGCGTTTGCACCAACGTCGATTCAGAGGTTTCCAGCGGGTAGGTTTTTGGCACAGCGGGAATCGGAGTTGGTAGGGCCTGGTCTAAGCTTTCGAGGAAGGATTTAAACTGCTGGTGTTGCTGGGGTTCAGCCCATACAAAAAGCTCATCTTTATTGGTGCCATCAACCAACTTGATCGAGGCCAGTTCGCTAGGTAGTTCCGCGGCTAGTAGAGCTCGGCGAGCCAACTGATTTTTGCTTAGCACATAGAGTTTCAACTCTCTTGTGGCGGGTTTCGGTAAAAGATTCAGCAGCGTTGGAAGCGAGTTTTCGACAGCGGAGAGCTCGGCTGGGGTTGCGAGCATCAGCAGTTCTTTACCTTCGGGATTGAGCCAAGCGTTCGCGTTGGGTACCAGTTTTTGAACCGTAGCGAGCCACTTCGAATCGGCGAGTCGTTCCAATGGGAAGGACTTCATCTGCAGCGATTTGTTGACTTGGGATTTTTTCCAGATTTCGAGCACATCGGTTGCGAGTTGCAAGTCTTTGTCCGTCCCTCGAACAATCAAAACACCTGCGCCGGAATTCGCCCCCACTTGAGCCCGTGGAAGAAAGGCCTTCATCGCCGTTTCGGTGATGGTTGCGGTTGCAGGATCGATATCGAAGACCTTCATGTTTGGGGTATCGACCACTGGCGTGATATCCAGTCCTATCAACCCTGCTCGAATCAGTGCTTGCTCGGCGCTGGTCGCGGTGACTTGTACGCGATCGGTCGAAGTGAGCACCACGGCGTTGGGTGCGATGGCTAATATCTGTTTTTTTAGATCTTCGGGGAGTGTTTTAGCAGCCTGATAAGCGACCGATTCGAGAAGATTGTTCCCGTGCGCATTTTCGGTCATTTTTTCCAGGATCGATTTGATGGTCGCTTGGGTATCCGGGGGGACGTAGGCGCTGAGCACCGCCGTCTTGGGGTCGATCGTGATGTTGTCCGATGAGATTAGAGTTTGAATCGTCTTGATCACCGAGGCTGGATCGAGGTTGCCCAAAGGGTAGGTTGCGAAGACGGGTTTTGGTGGGGGCACCGGTTCAGGCTTCGGGGGCACCTTAGGAACGGGAATCGAAGCGATCAGTTCGTTGATCGTTTGCATTTTCCCTGCGTTCTCGACGACCAGCAATTGAGAGCCTTGTGCCAAAGGGATCGCACGACCGTAGGAGCTCAGGAAAGGTTTGACTTCTGATAAGACCGCGTCGATGGGCCGACCTCCGAGAGGGAAGGCAACGGAGACCAGTTCGAATCGGCCGCGGGTCGCGAGTTCGTCGAGTTTGACTCGGGGGATGAGTTCCAGAGGGAGCGAGTCACTGAGTTCCACTACGACGAGCATTTTGTTGCGTCGCATCAAGGAAAAGTTGCGAGTCATCAGGACGCTGTTGATCAGATCGATTCCTTCGGTGGGAGTGTAAGTCCGGGCATCGCTGTAGGTGAAAGTTCCGGGGGGAGTTCGATCCATGACGAGCGTCAAGTCTTGTTGCTCCGCGAACCATTCGAGGACATCATCCCATTTCATTTCGCGGAATTGGAATCGAAGCTTTCGATTTGCGTCCAATTCAGATAGGAGTTCTTTTTGCTCCGGGGTTAGCAGGGCGATGATTTTTTCGTCGAACGATTTTTTGGTAGAAGCCTTGGTGACGGCATCTGTAGCGGCTGCTACCGCGTCGGCTTGATCCTGAATGAGTTTCTGGGCCTGGGCTCTTTGCGTGTCAGAGAGGCTGAGTCGCTCAGCGACTTCGGGCAGGACCAACCGAGCTAGGTCGCCGGATTGGGCGAAAGCGATCGTGGAGGCGGCGAGCCATAGGAAGCATAGCGACACCGCGCGCGAAAGGAGCCTGAAATTCATGGTTAGGTAAAATGGTTCGAGAAACCAGTGCCACCGGGTGGGAACGGGCCGGAGCCCGCAGGTGGTTCAGAGATCGGCATTGCACCTGCTACTATAACCGGCAGAGCTGGAAAAAGCATCCCCGGTTTGAGTAGAGCCGTGGATCGTGCACTTGGTAGGGATTGCGATGCCTGGGGGCTGGATCGATTTTTCGGCGAAGCGTCTGCTTAGTGCGTAGAGGGGCCTCGATGGTCGGCTAGCGAACGAATGAAATCAGTCGAGGTTGGAAATGACCTCACGGTGACTTTAGCGAACGGCCAGACTCGACCGTTTTTCGCGGATGGTCTGAAGAAGTTGTTTTTGCGGGGCAACGAACTTCGCGACGCCTTGC
>JBJTAQ010000994.1:0-4852 GCA_046090945.1 Pirellula sp. | reverse complement strand
CTTCGCCTCTTCAGGGCAAACGGGGAGCTTACGCATTCATCAGTTTGGGTTGCCCAAAAAACTTGGTCGATAGCGAACAAATGCTCGGAATATTGCAACAGCGAGGCTACCAACTGGTACAAAACCCAGAGGAATCAGACTTCGTCGTCATCAATACATGCGGGTTCATCGAAAACGCTCGAAAAGAATCCTTCGAGGCTATCGACCAAATGCTCGAGTTGAAACGCGCGGGAAAAATCCGCGGCGTGGTCATCACAGGTTGCCTTGCTGAACGACAAAATGAAAACCTACTCAACGAACGTCCGGATATCGATGGCCTGGTCGGAGTCTTTGGACGCGATGAAATCGGAAACCTCGTCGACCGTATCATGGACGGCCTGGACGAACAGCGTACCGTCTTCCGACCTGCACCCATCCGTGCTCTATCGGACCACATGCGTCTCCAGGTTACCCCTAAACACTTCGCATACTTGAAAATCTCGGAGGGTTGCGATCGTCTCTGTACCTTTTGCGCTATCCCTAAAATGCGCGGTAAACATGCCAGCAAACCGATCGAAGATATCCTCTTCGAAGCACAACGACTCGCGGATTCCGGTGTCCGGGAATTGATCGTCGTAGCCCAAGATACTACCTATTACGGCATCGATGCCTACGGTGAACCTCGATTGCGTGAGCTGCTCGAAGAATTGGATCAAGTCGAAGGACTCGATTGGATTCGTCTCATGTACTTCTATCCTATGTACATCGATAAACCTCTACTCAATACCATTGCTCAGGCAAAACGTATCTTACCGTATATCGATATGCCCCTTCAACACGCCAGCAACCCAGTTCTGAGGCGTATGTCCCGCAGGGTCACGCGTGAGTCGACCCTCGAACTTGTTTCGATGATGCGTGAAACCATTCCAAGCCTTGTCATGCGCACGACTATGATCACGGGCTTCCCGGGTGAAACCGACGAACAATTCGAAGAATTGGTTGACTTCGTTGACTCGATGCACTTCGAACGACTCGGCGTCTTTACCTATTCCATCGAATCCGATACGCCCGCAGCACGCTTGGATGAACATCTTCCGGAACGCGTCAAGAAAGAACGTCGAAAACGTCTTATGGCCGTCCAACAAAAAAACGCCTTCGAGTGGTGCATCAAACAATACGGAAAACAACTTCAAGTTCTGCTCGATAAACCCGTCGATGATGCATCGAACACCTGGATTGGACGCTCCTACGCCGACGCGCCAGACGTCGATGCTTGTGTCTTTGTGAGTCCCTCCGATGAATTCTCGCTTCAAGCGGGAGATCTTATCGAATGTGAAATCGTTTCCTCCAAGGATTACGATCTCGTCGGTGTCGCAACCAAGGTGCTTGGATGACCCAGACCCAACAAGCCCCTGACTCTAAGCCGAAAAGCGAACTATCGAGCAATCCTTGGAATGTTCCCAACGCTCTTTCCATGATTCGCCTAGTCATGGCAATCGCTGTTTGTGTCTGTATCGAACGAAGCGATTGGACTGTCGCATTAATACTGTTTGTCATCGCAGCCTCGACCGATTGGATCGATGGGTGGTGGGCCAGGAAATACAACCAAGTTACGAAACTTGGGCGAATCCTAGATCCATTCGTTGATAAAGTCATCATCTGCGGTGCCATGATCGCGATTGTCGGTGCGAGCAATTCACCCATCGCTCCATGGATGGCCACTTTGGTCGTAGCCCGCGAACTACTCGTCACGAGTCTTCGAGGATTAATCGAAGGCCAAGGCGGAGACTTCTCTGCCAAACAGCTAGGAAAATGGAAGATGGTACTCCAGTGCGCCGCTGTCATCGCCTCGCTGCTGTACCTGATTTGGTTACCCGATCCTCCAGGCTGGCTGAAAACCTTAACTTCAATCAGCATTTGGGGAGCGATCCTACTGACCATCGCTTCCGCTATCCAGTATGTGATGCTGGTAGTTAAACCCAGCCCAAGCCAGAACAACTCATAAGCAGTACGAGCGAATCTATTCGATGAACGCAGAAGACTTGACCCCTGATCAGCTGTTGATACTCTCGATTGCAGGTCTATTTTCTTTAACGCTCATCTTCGGTTCGCTCCTCGTTCACGCTTGGGTATTAGTCGCATGGAGACGGGTGATGAGTTGGAGTGGTTGGCTCAAAGACCAAGTCCACGACCGAATTGGACTAATCGATATCTTTTGTCTGTCGTTTTTCTTCCTAGTTGCCCAATTCGCTGTTGCCGGCATTTTCTACCAACAATTCAAAAGAGGCCTTCCCTCGGTACCAACCCCGTCCGAGTCAGCCGACGCGATTCCAGTTCCAGCATCTCTGATACCTGTAGCAATACGTTCGTCTGTAGAACCAAACTCGTCTTCAGAGCCGATGCCATTGATTGAGTCCCCGTGGTTCATGTTCGCGGCGACGGGTTCCCTGGTCCTCGGAGTTTTCATGTCCGCAATCGGGATTCTCGTACGGACAAAGACCACCCCCTGGACTATTGGGATGATTTCAGGACGACTTGCGAGAGACCTCATGGTGGGGCTGTTAGCGTTCTTTTGGATCACCCCAATCGTTTTGCTAATCAACATCGGCGCATCTCAATTAACCGAAATCCAATACGAACACCCTGTCATCGATTCGCTCCGAGGAAAAGCTTGGGCATTTCCATTGCTATTCCTAAGCGCCGCGGTCTTCGCACCCATTTGGGAGGAGTACGCTTTTCGATTTCTTCTAATCAACTGGCTCGATACTTTCCGCCATCACGGGTTCAGGTGGAAGCAGTTACTCTTTGGTCAGCAAGTGTCGCCCGATATCCAAGCGAAGGACGATTGGCTCAACTCAGATCCAACTGTTTATCCATCCCAACCAGGAAACTCCGAATCCACAGCTTTTGAAGCTGGATCGATGGAACCATCAGATGCCAACGAAACTTTGCAAGCAACCTACCCACCTTGGTGGATCGCGATCGCAAGCGGATTGATTTTTGGACTAGCCCATTTCGAATACGGCATCAGTTGGGTGCCACTGGTCGTCCTGGGAACCGCTCTGGCACGTATCTACCAACTCCAACGCAGCATCCTTCCTTGCATCCTCATCCACGCTCTTTTTAATTCCCTGGCAATGATCGGATTCGCCGTCGAACTATTTGTTAAGCCGAATCCATGAACTTTTGTCAATTCGCGAACTTATTCATGCTTTTGATTTTGCTAGCAATTCAGCTTCCATGGAGATTGACACCCTGAATTGACGAAACAAGCTTAAAGGATCGAATTTTCGCACACCTCAGCTAATGGAATTGCAGCCATGATGTCTTTAGAGCATTCTCGCTCCGAAGCGCCACCGATTGAAGTGGCGAGCAAGTTGGCTGATGCTGCGTCCAAGGAGTCTTTCGCACAAAATTCTGAGGAGATACCCCCGAACCTTATTGCTCAGCACGCCAAGCGAGTGAGTATTTCGGTTCTGGTCAGCTTCATCGTGCATCTGAGTTTGCTGTTGGTTCTAGCAATATGGACCATTGGGTTGGGGACCGGTCGCGGTGACGGACTGACGATCGAGTCTGGCGAAAGCAACGGAGGGGAGTTTCAAAGTTTTGAGATGGATTCGACGCAGATCGAAGAAGCCCAAGTTGATTCGGTCCAGCAGTCTAGTTCACTTGCAAGCCAACAAAATGCTGAAATACTCTCGAAGATCATCGACGAACAAAGCGATCCTTCGGAGACTCCTATCGGAACCTCCGAGTTGGTACTTCAAGCAACCTCGTCGAGCAGTTCTGCAACAGGCACTAGCCTGGGTTTCGCCGAAATGTCTTTAGAAGGACGTTCTCAAGCAAACCGCGCTGCGATGGTCGAAAAGAACGGAGGGAATCAACAAAGTGAGCAAGCGGTCGCTTGGGCCCTGGCGTACTTAGCTGGTCATCAACTCAACGACGGGTCCTGGAGTATGAACTACCAGCATTCCTGCAACCATCAATGCACGCCTGGTTGCGACGGCCAAGACCCTTATCGTTTCGCTGCCACAGGTCTGGCTTTGATGTGCTTTTTGGGTGCAGGGCACACGCAGGACGATGAGCAGTACGGCGAAGTTGTCTCTAAGGGAATTTACTTCTTACAGCAGAATCTACGGAGAACATCGGACTCTGGGTATTGGGTCGATACAGTCGCTTCTGCTCAGATGTACGAGCATGGCATCGCGACCCTTGCGCTGTGCGAAGCTTATCAGATGACACGCGCCAAGGAGCTCAAGGAAAGCTGTCAGCTTGCGATCAACTTTATCTTGAAAGCTCAGTTTCGAGATGGAGGCTGGGACTATCATCCCGGTCGACCTGGCGATCTGTCGATCGCTGGCTGGCAGGTGCTAGCGCTCAAAAGCGCTGCTGCGACGGACTTGGTTGTCCCTCGAGAGACCGTTCAAGGGATCGATCGCTTTATTGATTTGAATCGAGCCAGTGAGTTTATGTTCCGGTATCGCGGAGGGAAACCGACAAAGAGCATGACGGCGATCGGAGTCCTCCTGCAGATATTTCGGGGTAAGACCAAGGACGCCAGGAGCATTGCCGGCGGGATCGAGTACCTGGCCAAGCAGGGGCCATCGGGTAACGACATGTACTACAACTACTATGCGACCCAAGCGATGTTTCAGATCGGCGGGCGAGCTTGGAAAAACTGGAATTACTACATGCGCGATTTGCTCATACGAACTCAGCGTGCCGATGGCCATCAGCGGGGGAGTTGGATGTTCGAAGGGGATCATTCCAACAGGGTCGGCGGCAGATTCTACTCGACCTGCATGGGCTGCTTGATCTTGGAAGTCTATTACCGGTATCTCCCTGTCTATGAACCCAGCATTGACGATTTTCG
>JBJTAQ010000993.1:0-1364 GCA_046090945.1 Pirellula sp. | reverse complement strand
GCAAAAAGCCATCGCGGCGGTGCTTGGGGCGCTGGACGACAAGATCGAGTTGAACCGGCGGATGAACGCGACGCTGGAGTCGATGGCGCGGGCATTGTTCCAGAGTTGGTTCGTGGATTTCGACCCCGTCCGCGCCAAACTCGACGGCCGCCAGCCCACCGGCATGGACAGAGCCACCGCAGATCTGTTTCCGGATTCGTTCGAAGAGTCGGCCTTGGGGCCCATCCCGCAAGGGTGGGCCGTGAAGACGATTGCTGACGTCACTTTTCGTGTAACGAAGGGTGACACACCACGAAGCGAGGCGATACAAGCCTGTCCAAAAGACGATCGATTGATCCCAATGTTACGTGTAAACACAATCACAGAAAACGGCGATGTATTGTTGGACAAGGCTGAAATGATCCCTGAATCGATCCATCTTGGCAAATCGAGAAGGTCGATCCTGGAAGAGAATGACATTCTATACACTAACGCTGGCACAATTGGACGAGTCGCTCTTGTCCAGAAGAATTTGCTGCCCGCGAATACCAATCAGGCAATGGCAATTATCCGTCCCGATCCTACTCGCGTTCCGCCGGTTTTCTTGTACATGATCATGAGACATTCGGAGTTTCAGACCGTGTTGCATCACGATATTGTTCATGCTGTCCAAGCAAATCTCGCACTTGGAAAAATATCCGAGGCGCGAGCAGTATTCCCGCCAATGGCGACGCTAACACGGTTGGCCAATCCATTAGTTGAAATCGTAAACCAAGTCTTCGAGAATCGAAAGCAATCCCGTACCCTCGCCACCCTGCGCGACACGCTGCTGCCGAAGTTGCTGAGTGGAGAGTTGAGTGTTGCCAGCCTTGAATCGTAACTGAAGGCAGCTACATGATCGACATAAAATCCATAGCCGACTTGGAACTGCTACGCGAGTCCGTCGACCTTGAGTGCAAGCTAGCGGCGCTGGATCAGAGTGGACAGCCGCAGATCACAAGGCTTTTCTTAGAAACCAATGGTGTGAAGGCAGAGTAGCCATAACGTCCTCCATCGAAGACTCTGAACGAATGCGGTCTGAGTAATTAAGGCGCTCTTTCCCCTCATCCCCCCCGCCCCTTCTCCCCAGCCAAAGCCCTGGGGCGAAGGGGAGCCAAGCGGTTTTAGGGTTGAGACCCTAAGCTTTATACCACAAGGGAACAGCCAATGGGACAGAGAGCTAAGCGGTTTTTTGTGAGCTGCATGAGCGTTCATCAGTGTCCATCATCGGTCGGCTTGAGCAGCGAATATACGCTATTGGAAATGGAGTGGCCCCGATAGAATTGGCCTTGGTCGATTGGCAGTTTACAATGGAATCTCCCAGCGAAAACAAAAAACGCATTTTG
>JBJTAQ010000992.1:0-2269 GCA_046090945.1 Pirellula sp. | reverse complement strand
GTCGATCCAAGCGGGCAAACAGATTCCAATCGATGAAACGCAGATCGTCACCCGCGACGTAGTTTCGAAAATCCGCAAATTCAACGCTCTGGCCCTTGCGCTTGCTACGACGCTCACCCTTCATCCGCCCCCTAAAGATCTTGCGACTGACCAACTCCATCCGCTCGAGCTTGGCCATCATCTCGGGTGAAAGCAGTGGCTCTGAATCGGAATTCACAGAACCGGATGCCACGGCATTCGAGGAATCGTTTTGAGCCATGGCGAGTGGTTTCGTGGAAAAGTACAGGGACAAAAGTAAAAGATCCAGCACAGGAGTCGGCAGGCAGGACTGCCGGTCGTTCCGGAATTTAGTCAGTACTTGAGTATACCAGAAGCCTGCTCGAATCGAAATTATTTCCCACCGCAGTACCCGCCGAGCGTTATAATTACCGAACGGAGTTTGCCCGAATTTCCTCCCTATCTATCCTCCCTATTCATCCTCTGCGATTCCCACCTCATTGCTATGTCCAGTCCCCTTTGGATCCCTCGACGTCGTTTCCTTCAAACATCCTCCGCTGCGGCTTGCTCGGTCGCCTTGGCACCAAGCCTGCTGAGAGCCTCAACGGCCCAACAAGAACTTCATGTGGCGGTCGTCGGAGTCAATGGCATGGGTTGGTCCGATCTTTCGCAAGTCGGCAGCCACAAGAAGGTCAAGTTCGTTGGCTTTTGCGATATCGATTCAAATCGATTCGATCAAGTCGATAAGGCCTTTCCGGGTGTAAAGCATTTTGCTGACTATCGAGAAATGCTCAGCGAACTCGGAGACAAAGTCGATGCGGTCATCGTCTCGACGCCCGACCACATGCATGCTCCGGCTGCCATGATGGCTATGGGGATGGGCAAGCACATCTATTGCCAAAAGCCCTTAACGCACACCGTCTGGGAGGCTCGCCAAATGCGGCTGCTGGCCCAGAAGAAGAACCTCACCACTCAGATGGGAAACCAAATTCATTCGGCCAAGGAATACCGGCTCGGTGTGAAACTCATTCATGATGGGGCGATCGGCAAGGTCCAGGAAGTCCACTCGTGGGTGGGGGTCCAAGGTCGTCAGTATTGCAATCGAACCGATCGACCCGAGTCGACGAGTGTGCCGAGCAACGTTCGATGGGATCTGTGGCTCGGCGCTGCACCCGAGCGCCCCTTTGCGCCCGATGTCTACCACCCATTCAAATGGCGAGACTGGCAAGACTTTGGCTCGGGAGCCATGGGTGACTTTGGTTGCCATATCCTCGATCCAGTCTTCGGTGCTCTGTTATTGACAGCACCGACGAGCATCATCGCCGAAAATGCTGGGACTACCCAGGAGGTTTGGCCCGGGCCTGAAACCATCACTTACATGTTCCCAGGAACCAAGTACACCTCTGGCTCCGAGATCAAAGTCGTGTGGCGCGATGGAGGACTCAAACCCCCACGCGAACTCGCGCAACTACCCCAGGGAGTTGAGCTTCCAGGAGCCGGTTCGCTGTTTATTGGCCAAGGGGGCACGATGATCCTGCCACACGTCGGCATGCCCTCGCTGTATCAAGCTAACAAACCTAAGACGATCGAGATTCCCGAAGTCAACGGAACCAACCACTGGCACGATTGGGTCGACGCAGTCCTGGCCGGCAAGAAGACCACCGATGGCTTCGAGTACGCAGGCCCTCTGACCGAAACCGTGCAGCTTGGAAACATCGCCGCTCGAATCCCCGGAAAGACACTTCTGTGGGATGCAGCCAATCTCAAGATCGCCGGTGACCCGCAAGCTCAAGCGCTGCTGACCAAGTCCTACCGCAAGGGATTCGATGTCCCTGCCGTTACCAATTGATTTTTCTCATGGAGGCCAAGCTTGGCTTCCGAATACCCAATGGAACAATTCCCCAGCCAAGGATTCGGTGGACTGCCCCCAAAGAGACGACTGCCCGATACACACTGTGATCAAATCGAATACATCGACTTGGCTTTTCTTTTCCCCGAAACTTGTGCAAATCGCCGGATTTCTTGAGAAATCACGGTTGGGGAAACGTAAAGACCGCTCGGAACGGAAATTGCTGAGTAATCGAACGCTTTTCCAAGGCGGAAGGCTTCCGCCAAGCTTTGAACAACCTCTCGTCAATCCACTGGCTGCATGGAACCTGGAGCAGCATGGCGACCGCGGAACGGTCGTGGATGGACTCAGAGCGGTAGTTCTGCAGTAGGAACAGCACCTTTTCTAATAGGATTGATGACCAGAGGAAACTATGAAGATACT
>JBJTAQ010000991.1:0-1344 GCA_046090945.1 Pirellula sp. | reverse complement strand
AAGATTCTTAAGTAATCCGACATCACCTTCGGGGATAGCTATCTTCGGGCCGAAGGAGAGCCTTGAGTTGTCTTTAGGTACGACATGCCAATCGATTTCCTCGAGCACCTCATCGATGGCTTCCCAGTAGGTGACCCCTTGGATATCCAAATCCACGACTTCTTCGAGTGCAGGCGCTCGCTTGTAGGATTCCAGTCTCATGGGGTTGCGGGTTTGTTTTTCGATAGCGATTAGTGCGTCCAGAACGCTCATGGAGCCCTTGAGGTTGACCATTGCAGGTTCATGGAAATCGAGCGTTGATTCCTGGACAAACCGATCGCGTATTCGCTCGATCCGCATTCTCAGTTCCGCAGAAGCTTGGTCGTCGAGTGCGGGTAGGAATTCCAGTGCATCGGTACCGATTTCAAGAAGTTCTTTCTCGGCCGCATCGCGGTCGGTCTCCTTGTCGGCATCGAGCAGCTTGGCAAGCTCCGCGACACGCTTCTGGACATCGGTCTTTTGAGATGGCTCGGGCTCTTGGATTGCAGGAACTGTGACTGCAAACGCGATGAATGCGGGTATCCACAGCAGAGATCCCGCTAGGATCACAAGACGCAGAGTCATCATGGTTGAACCTCTTGGTTTGATTTGAGCTTGGCCCGTATTTCATGATAGCGAGCAGCAAGCTCGGATTCGCGCCCGCGCTGGATTGGATGATAGAACTGACGATCGACGCCCAGGTAGTCTTGGGCAGCGATTCCCTCTGGGGCATCATGCGAGTACTGGTACCCGATTCCGTGCCCGAGCTCTTTCGAACCAGGATAATGACCATCCCTTAGATGGACAGGTACGGGAATGAGATTTCCGTGCTGGACTTCTTTGCGTGCGGCCATAATGGCTGTGGTGGCCGAGTTGCTCTTGGGTGCAAGTGCCAAGTAGATCACTGCTTGCGAGAGATTCAACTGGCATTCCGGGAGTCCGACAAACTCGCAGGCTTGCATCGTTGCGACTGCAAGGTTCAAGGCCAGTGGATCTGCATTGCCGATATCTTCGCTTGCGAAGATGACGAGTCGACGGGTCAAGAAGCGGATTTCCTCGCCGCTTTCAATCGCACGTGCCAACCAGTACAGGGCAGCGTCGGCATCCGAACCTCGAAGGCTCTTGATCAGAGCGCTTGCCATATCGTAGTGTTGGTCGCCGGTTGGATCGAACTGGAGGACTTTCTTCTGCATGCTCTCTTGCATCAGCTCGACGGTCAGTTCGATTGGTAAGCGGTTCGAGGACAGGACCGCAACCTCGAGGGCATTCAGAGCTCGTCGCGCATCACCTTCGGCGATCCGAGCGCAGTACTCGAGGGCTTTTTGA
>JBJTAQ010000990.1:0-4237 GCA_046090945.1 Pirellula sp. | reverse complement strand
GGAAAATCTGTTGGTCAAAGCCGTGGCTTATGAGTTGGTTCCATCGATCGAAGCACCACTCCTTGCGGCTCGCTTGATGCTGCGGATTCCGTTGACAGACCCTGTACCTGCTCTGGACGTCCGTTTAGGGACCACGCGCGCGACCAATGCGCTGCTGACTCGGTCCGGTGAGCGGACCGCATTGGTGACCACACAGGGCTTCGAAGACTTGATTGAGATCGGCTACCAGGACAGGCCCGAACTCTTTGCGATCCACGTCCGAAAACGATCTAAGCTTTACGAGCAAAGTGTCGGTATTGTTGAAAGACTCGATGCCGATGGCCGAGTCTTGATCGAGCTCGATTTGCAGCAAGCTCGAGAGCAACTGGAAATGCTCAAGCGTCGAGGGATTCGCTCCCTGGCGATCTGTTTTTTACACGCTTATAAGAATCCTCTGCACGAGGAGCAAATGGCCAGCATCGCCCAGCAGCTGGGATTTTCATGGGTGTTTTGTTCCAGTAGCGTTGCTCCAGTGATTCGAGCCGTCTCGCGTGGGGAAACGACTCTAGTGGACGCCTATTTGACTCCCGTGGTGCGCAAGTATCTTTCGGGAGTTCGCGAGCAGTTGGGTCAAACGCCCGGAAGCAAACTTCGGGTGATGACCAGCAGTGGTGCATTGGTCGATGCGACTGAGGCTTCTGGAAAGGAGTTGGTTCTGTCCGGCCCGGCTGGTGGTGCCGTAGCATTGCAAGCGATCGCTAAACAAGCATCTGCGCCGAAGCTTATAGGATTGGATATGGGTGGAACCTCGACGGATGTTTGCCGAATCGATGGAAGATTGCAGCTCGAACATGAAACGCTCAAGGCGGGGATTCGCATGAGCGTGCCGACCTTGGCGATCCACACCGTCGCCTCCGGTGGCGGCAGTCTGTGTTACTTCGATGGCGTACAGCTGCGTGTTGGGCCCAAGAGTGCCGGGTCGGATCCTGGGCCGGCTTGCTACGGACGAGGCGGACCGCTGACGGTCACCGATCTGAACTTGCTCCATGGCCGGATCGACCCTGCGGCATTTCCGATCCCATTGGATCCAAGTGCTTCTGCTGCGAGATTGTGTGAATTGCTGGAAGAAGTTCGGAGCAACCCTTTGTTCGCAACGCTCGATGCTCCGGGGCTTGTTCATGGCTTGCGCAGGATCGCCAACGAGCAGATGGCGGCGGCCGTGCGTGCGATCAGTATCGAGCAGGGGGCAGATCCACGTGAGCATGTTCTCGTAGGATTCGGAGGTGCTGCCGGACAACACATCTGCCAAATCGCCGAGCTACTCGATATGGATCAGATCATCGATCATCCCGACGCCGGATTGCTCAGTGCTCTGGGAATCGGTCTTGCCCAGATCAAACGCTCTGCAAGTCATCCAGTTTACAAGCCGTTGGATCGGATCGACACTGCCGAGTTAAGACAAATCCGAGAGCATCTCCAGAAGCGGGTTTGCCAAGAGCTCCTCGGCGAAGGTGTCGAGCTTGAGCGGCAAACGTATCACGGTGAGGTTGAGCTTAGGTATCTGGGTACTGAAGGTGCCTTGAGAATCCCTTGGGCTCAGAACCCTGAAGATTGGTTCACGCAGTTTGAAGCCAAGTATCGGGAGCGGTTTGGCGTTATACGTCCGTCTCATCCTTTGGAAGTGACCCGGCTGTGGCTCGAAGGTTCCTCGCCTGAAATCACGAATGAGTCTATTGTTTCGTTGGATGATCCCGTGCAAGTGTTATCTGATCCATCATCGCATGTTCAACGCCGAACGATCGCGATGGTCGTAGGGACACAGTTGGTTGACGCACCGCTCATCGATCGAAGGGAGATTTCTTGCAAGCAATCGATTCAGGGGCCGGCGCTTGTGCAGTCGGCTGGATCGACCACGATCATCGATCCGGGTTGGTCTGCGACGATGCAACAAGATGGATCGCTGAAGATCGTACGGCAGAGAGCTTCGATGGAGTCCGAGACCATCGAAATGGGTCAGCCCAAGTTCGATCCGATTCTCCGAGAGGTCGTTGCGCAGAGGGTTGCAGCGATTGCCGATCAGATGGGAATTGTACTCGAACAGACCGCCTTGAGTGTCAACGTCAAGCAGCGTCGAGATTTCAGTTGTGCGGTGTTTGATGCCCGAGGGGAGCTCATCGCGAACGCACCTCACGTGCCGGTCCACTTAGGAGCCATGGGCAGGACTGTTCAAGCGATGATCGAGCGGTTTGCCATGATGCGGCCGGGGGATTGTTTTGTCACGAATGATCCCTATCAGGGTGGCTCGCACCTACCGGATGTGACGGTCGTTACCCCGGTGTTTGCAAAGAACGGTCTTGAACAACCGGCTTTCTTTGTCGCTTCGCGGGCTCACCATGCGGAGATTGGGGGGATTGCACCTGGATCGATGGCACCGACCTCGACGAGGTTAGGGCAAGAGGGGGTGATCATTCCACCGATGTTTCTGACCGAGCACGGCGAGGATCGATCCGGGCAAGTCGAGTTGCTTTTGAGAAGCGCGAGGTATCCTTCGCGAAATGTTCTTGAGAACATGGCTGATTTGATGGCTCAGCAAGCGGCCAACCAGCAGGGAGTTTTAGCGATGCAGGAATTGGCCAGGTCGCTTGGGGTTGAGCGCCTGCAAGGGATCCTCGAATCGATCCTGGAAGTGGCAAAAACCAAGACGATTCGCTGGATAGGATCTTTAGCAAAAAGCGAATACCGATTTGAAGATTCCATGGACGATGGGACTAAGATTGCGGTCCGGATTACCCGGACCGAGGATTCCCGATTGGTGTTCGATTTCCAGGGATCTGGTTTAGAGTCGAGGGGAAACTTGAACGCCAATCCTGGCATCGTCACTGCGGCGGTGATGTACACGATACGCTGCGCGATTGGGGACACGATGCCGTTGAATTCGGGGGTGATGCGGGCAGTCGAATTACGAATCCCGCACGGGATACTCAATCCTCAAGGGAGTGGTCCTGTTGAGGATTGGCCGGCGGTCGCCGGGGGGAATGTGGAGACCAGCCAGCGAATTGTCGATGTGCTTTGGGGAGCGTTGGGATTGGCCGCGGCCAGTCAGGGCACGATGAACAATTTCCTGTTTGGCAATTCAGGATTCGGCTATTATGAGACGATCGGGGGAGGGACTGGTGCGAGCCGAAGTGGTCCGGGTGCGGATGCGGTACACTCTCATATGACCAACACGCGATTGACGGATGTTGAAGTGCTCGAGCAACGTTATCCGGTGCGAGTGACCCGTTTTGGGGTGCGCCGCGACAGTGGGGGGACTGGTCGCTATGGCGGGGGTTGTGGAATGGAGCGGCAGATCATGGCATTGGAACCGCTCGAGGTATCTTTGGTCACCAGCCGTCGAGTCAACAGCGGCGGTGATGTCGCTGGACCTTACGGCCTGGACGGGGGTGGAGCTGGCAAGCCCGGAGAGAATTGGAGGATTGATACCCAGGGCCGGTTTGAGAGGTTGCAAGGATCCTGTCAAATGCGATTGAAGCCTGGTGAATCGATCCGCATTTGCACACCTGGAGGCGGCGGTTGGGGCGAATCGAACCCCCTGGAATTGCTCGACCCACGGCTTGGGACGGACTTTGCGGATCAGGCAGAATAGGATTTCCTTTGCGAGACTCTGAAACTCGCCGTTGCGATTACATCGCGCGAGTTTTGAACCACAGAGGTACAGAGGAGCACAGAGGGTCTTTGATTTTTAGTGCTAGCGTTGAGCAATTCTGTGCGTTTGTGTGCCTCCGTGGTTCAAAAAGGTCCACCAGGGGGTTGATGGGTGAGGACTCGGGGTTTATTGAACTAAGCCTAGAGGACTTGGCTGATTGATAAAGATCTTCGCGTCTGCTTGGCAGCAGCGTCCGAGTCGGGCAATGGAAAAACCTCGGCGCTTAGGTATCCGCTATAGCCGATCTCTCGCAGAGCGTCGATCAGCGGGGGGAAGTCCAAGTGTCCGAGGCCGACCGCTTGGCGATTGCTATCTGCAAAATGAACATGCCCGATCGCCGTGCCTGCCTTGCGTATCGATTCGGCCATGTGGGCTTCTTCGATGTTCATATGAAACCAGTCAGCGAGCAGTTTCGTGCAGTGCAACCCGCGGATCATCGCCGAGCCTTGGGCTAGCGTGTTGCATTGATCTGTTTCGTAGCGATTCAATGGTTCATAGAGGATTCTTCCTCCGATCTGTCGAGCTCTGTGATCGAGTTGTTCGAGCCCCTCG
>JBJTAQ010000989.1:0-2396 GCA_046090945.1 Pirellula sp. | reverse complement strand
CGGGCGGCCAGCAGCAGCGGACTTTCCTAGCCAGAGCCCTTGTTCAGAGCTCGGACATTTTACTGCTGGATGAACCCTTTGCGGCCGTCGATGCAGCCACCGAGCAATCGATCATCCAAGTCCTCCGCGAGCAAAGGGACTTGGGAAAAACGATCCTTGTGGTCCACCACGACTTGCATACCGTCCCTCAGTACTTCGATCATGTGCTGCTGATCAACGTGCATGCGGTCGCCTGGGGGCCGATCCATCAAGTCTTCACCGAGGAGAATCTAAGGCGCACCTACGGTGGTCGTCTGACAATTCTTGAAGAGGTCACGGAAGCAATGCGGCGAAGTGCAAGGCAGCGTTAAAAAGATAGATCGATCAGCTTGATGTGTAAAAGACTTTCTTGACTTGAAGTCTCTTGTCTAGGACCAAAACATCGGCACGTTTGCCGACCTGTAGACTGCCCCGATCCTTGGCGATCCCAGTGCGCTCGGCAGGCGTCAAACTTGCCATTCGCACGATTTCATAAAGTGGAATCTTCGTTACTTTGGCCATGTGCCGGACGCAGTGGTCTAAGGCCACGACGGAGCTGGCCAATCCCCCGCTGGGACTGAGGCCGACCTTGCCATTACTTTCGATCCAGACCTTTTCATCGGGGTGCCCAAAGGCGTATTTACCTAGTGGCATGTCTAGGGCCCGGCTTGTATCGCTGACCAAGCACAGCATTGAAGATTTTTTCATCTGCCAAGCGAATTGCAGCAATTCAGGGGATAAATGGTAGCCATCGGCGATCACCTCGGTGCTCATCGTCTCGTGTGCCAGAACGAATTCGAGCATACTTCCTTGCATTGGGGTTCCGAGTCGGGTTCGGACCGAGGCGACCGAGGACATCGCGCACCAGAAGTGGTCCACGTGGGACATCCCGCAGCGGTGTGCAGCGGCCATCTCATTCCAGCTAGAGTTCGAATGACCGCAGGTGACCAAGCAGCCTCGTTTTTTGGCATAGCGATAAAAAGCTTCGCATCCATCAAGTTCGGCCGCGCAGGTAGCTATACTCACCCGTTTTGATTTGAAGTACTGCTCGAACTCAGAACGAATCGGCGCGCGGCATCCTTCTTTGCGGTGGCACCCAGATTTTTCAGGGGTGAAATAAGGCCCGTACAAGTGAACGCCCTGGATTGTCGGCAAGCTCGAATCAGCCGATCGGATCACCGTGTCGACCGATTCGATCATGCGAAGTATCGACTCGTGCGAACCGGTCGTCGTTGTCGGAAAAATCGTCGTTGTGCCGTGCCGCAGGTGCGATTTGCACGCAACCTCGATAGCTTCGACGCTGCCATCCATGAAGTCGGCTCCTGCACCTCCGTGAACATGGATGTCGATCCACCCCGGCGAGACATAGCCCCCCGATGCATCGATCACCTGAGTGTCTCTAGGGATTCGTTTAGGGACCGGACCGACTCGTGTGAGAATCCCTTCGGACCACTCGACATAAGCGTCCGGGACTAGGCGGTCCGGCAGTATCGCGGTGCCGCCGACCAAGGCGTACCGCTGGTTGTCGGATCGATGACAAGGGTGGAGATGACTCATGCGCCGCGAGTAAGGATAACGATCAGAGCGATGACCAAGCACAGGGCCATGGTGGCAAGGAATCCCAGGACGATCCACTGCTGCTTGAGCTGCTTTTTCTTTTTCATCGCGATAGCAGCTTTGTTGGCAGCCCCACTCGGCGGCGATACGCTTAGCGGCGATACGCTTCGTGGCGATGTCTCGGCGGATTTAGGGGCCAAAGCCGCAGGGCTGACAACCGCAGGTGGAGGTATGTCCGCAGGAGTGCTTGGTCTGCCGGCAGACAGACCACCGAATGGCTCGGGGACCAATTCGCGTGCCGAGTACCAAGTATCGAGTCCATCGCGCCATAGCAGAGAGTCGGCTGTGACTCGCTTCTCGACAATCCAGTCCAGGAGCATTTGTGTGGTTGCAGGACCATACTGTCCGCCGCTTGGTGGTCTCACAAACCAGCGAGCATCTACAAGGGGCAACAGACTTGGGGGCATCGAGGTGGGGTCCGCGACCTGACTCGGAGCGATCGGTTTGATTTCAGCCGAGGAACTCTCGGCAACCCTCACGGCTACTTGGTTGGGCCTCGGCGAAAGCGACTGCTCGGAACCCCGTGGCTCTGGTTTGGGCTTGTTGGAGGGTTGCGTATTCGACTTGGTCTTTTGATTGCCCGTTGACTTGGCTGTCACTGGAATTGCCGCAGACTCTTCGACGGCGAGCGAAAAGTCGGCGTCTTTGGCAGGTACGCGAAAGGAGCCCTGGCATTGAGGGCACTTGCCTCGCTTGCCGGCTTGGAAGTCTTTCACGTGCAATGGCTGATTGCACATATGGCAACTGAATCGAATCCCCAT